>WGBK01000106.1 GCA_015494335.1 Gammaproteobacteria bacterium
CGAGGGCCGAGTCTTCCGCAGCTTCCGGACGGGAAGTGCATTTTACTCTGGTTGTGCCTGCCACCTATACGGCATCTGTTGATATGTCGATGCCAGTCAGGCCACTGGGTAGTCGATCAGGCGCCAGTGGGGGGGTTAATTTCTTCTCGCAAGCTCTTGGTGAATCGTTGTTTTTTTATGATGCAGGCGATCAATTGGGTAGCCAGACTTATACGGGAGTGCTCAGCCCTGGGGATTACAGTATTTATGCAGATTGCCAGTCAAGTATTGTTCTGGAAACGGTGAATACAACAACGCCCGCCGGTGAGTCAGACAGTATGTCAGGAAATTGCACGGTTACATTGAATATTGTTCCCAGCAATTAAACCGTAGCATGACAAACGTGACCGGATGAGTCGATACGAAAGGGAATAGCTTGGCGATCCGGAAGAAAGAACCTGGTCGGTGAATTCGGCACGAAGGAGGGTCAGTCCACATTCTTCTTGCCGCAACGCTTCTCGCATTCGATCAATCGTTTCTTCAACCGCCCCAGCTCGATGTGATTGCGGACGCGGGCGCGGACGATGGGTGGACTCATCGGCTTGGTGATGTAATCGACGGCGCCGAGGTTGAAACCGCGTACCTCGTCGTCGATGTCCCGCTTTACCGTAAGGAAGATGACCGGAATATCGCGGGTCTGCGCATTCTGCTTGAGACGACGGCAGACCTCGTAACCGTCCATACCGTTCATCATGATATCGAGCAGGATCAGGTCAGGCTGGGGCTCGGTCTGGGCCTTGGCCAGGGCGAGCTCGCCGGTACCGGCCACGTCGATCTCGAACTGTGGGCTGAGCAGGTTCTCCAGCACCTCGCTGTAGAAGCGTTCGTCATCCACGATGAGTACGCGGGGCTTGGGTGACTTTTTGTCCATATTATTCCTGCGGTATATGCTGTGATGATAAACTGGATGGGGGTTCTGCGCCAGAACCATCACCGTTGCTTTCATCGTCCTTCAGTCGTTGTGCGGTTTCATCGAAGCGTTCATGCGTCTTGGCGAAGGCATCGATGACCAGTGGGTCGAAGTGGCTACCGCTGCCCTCGAGAATCGATTGGACGGCAATCTCATGGGGTTGTGCTTCCTTGTAACAGCGCTTGCTGATGAGAGCGTCATAGACATCGGCGACCGCCATCAGGCGGGCCGCCAGCGGGATTTCCTCACCCTTCAGGCCCCGTGGATACCCACTCCCGTCCCATTTTTCGTGGTGTGCCCAGGCAATTTCGCGCGCAACCTGGATGAATTGGGTGCTGCCGATCTGTTTCTCTGCCCGGTCGATGATGCGCCGGCCCTGTTCCGGATGCTGTCTCATGATGACCCATTCCTCGTCGCTCAGAGGGCCGGGCTTGCGCAGGATGGCTTCGGGAACGGCGATTTTTCCGATGTCGTGCAGCGGGGCAGCCCGGGCAAAGGCGTCGATGACCTTTTCATTGAGACGCTGGCTGTAGTCCGGGAGTCGGGCCAGTTGTTCGGCCAGCAGGCGTACATAGGCGCGGCATCGCAGCAGGTGACGCCCGGTTTCCTGATCGCGGGCCTCGGCCATTTCTCCCATGCTGAAGACGATGGCGTCCTTGGTGCACTCGAGTTCGCGGGTGCGTTCCCGCACCAGTTCTTCCAGTGCGCTGCGCTTGCGGCTGATGGCCAGTTGGGTGCGCACCCGGGCATGCAGTACAGGTAGGCTGATCGGCTTGGTGATGTAGTCGGCGGCACCGAGTTCGAATCCGCGCAGTTCATCCTCCGGTCTCTGGCGTGCGGTGAGAAAGATCACCGGGATATCTCGCGTCAGCGGGTTCTTTTTCAGTTCCACGATGGTCTGGTAGCCGTCCATGCCCGGCATGCTGATATCGAGCAGGATCAAATCGGGGCGGGCGCGTCCGTTGGCGCGGGCGAGACCGGCGAGAGCATTCTTGGCAAGCGAGACCTGGTAGTCGCCGGAAAGGGTTTCGGCCAGAAGGTCGAGGAAAAAATTCTCGTCGTCGATGACAAGGATACGCGATGGGTTCCGTGTGTTCATGGGTCTTCCGGTGGTTCTTTCTCCAGCAGTTCCAGTGCGGCGTCGAATTCGTAGTCGTCGATGAGTTTCTGCAGGCGTTCGCAAACGCTATCGCCAAGTTCCCGGCACAATTGGGGCCGTAGTCCGAGAAACAGTGCGCCGCTGCGGCTGTCGCCCTCGGCAAGAGCCTGGCGCAGTTGTTGCCGGTCCGCGATATTGTTCTCCGCGGAGGATGTCTGGCTGTCGTTTTCGGGAGCCAGCTGCTGCAGGCTGTCGCAGACCTCCTGCAGGGATTCGCGGAAGGCTTGCAGGTCGGCATCGCTCAGGGCGCGACCCTGTTCCAGGGCCTCGTCGAGCCGTTCGGCCGTTTCGGCCAGCCGGGTCGCGCCAACATTGGCGGCCACGCCCTTGAGCGTGTGCAACAGGCGGGCACTGCGTTCCAGGTCACCTTTGGCCAGGTAGTGGTCGAGATCTTCGGCACTGTGGCGATGGCTCCTGAGAAAATCCATCAACAGCTTGCGGTAGAGCCGGGCATTGCCGCCGACCTGCGCAATGCCCTGTCGAATGTCAAGGCCGGGGACCCGATCCGGCCACTCCGGCTCGTTTTTTCTGTCCATGCGGGCTTCACTTCGCTTGTCCGTTGCCTTTCTGTCCGAGGCGACGGGCAGATACTGGCTCAGCATGCGATACAGGAGATCGGGGTTGACCGGTTTGGCGATGTGCGCGTTCATGCCCTGCTGCAGGGCTTTGCGTACATCGTCGGCCATGGCGTTGGCGGTCATCGCGAGGATCGGAAGATCCTGCCAGCGGGGGGTCTCGCGCAGCCGCCGGGTGGTTTCGTGGCCGTCGAGTTCGGGCATCTGGATATCCATCAGGATCAGGTCCGGTTGCGCCTCGTCGATGCGTTCGAGCACCTCGCGGCCGTTGTCGCAGATCACCACTTCGAGACCCATCTGCTCGAGCAGTTCCTGTGCGACCTGCTGGTTGATCGGGTTGTCCTCGGCCAGCATCACGCGGCCCTGCAAGGGGGGACGGGCTGTTTCCGAGGCATCATCGACGGTGATGGCGGGTTCGTCCTCGTCGGCAATGGCGTGGCGCGCCATGATGATGGCATTGAACAACTGGGAAGGTGTGATTGGCTTGACCAGGAAACCATCGAGCTGGCGCAGGTCCAGGGCCTGCTCGTCTGCCTCTCGGCCGTAGGCCGTGATCATGATGATGATCGGCAATTGCCGCCGGGGCAGGCGCCGACGGATTTCGGCACTCAGCTGGTCGCCGGACATCCTGGGCATGCGCCAGTCCAGCAGCACCAGGTCGAACGCCTGTTGCTGCAGAACCTGCAGGGCCTTTTCGCCGCCGTCGACGGCAGTGACCTGGAAGCTCATCGATTGCAGCATGCTGCCGAGGATCTGCAATGCGGAGGGGTTGTCGTCCACCAGCAGCACGCGCATTTCGCGCAGGTCCAGATTGCCGTTGCTGGGCAGGTAGCGCGCGCAGCGCTCGTTGGCGAGCTCGAAGGGCAGCTCGAACCAGAAACGGCTGCCCTTGCCGGGTGTGCTTTCGGCATGGATCTCGCCGCCCATCAGTTCCACCAGCTGCTTGCTGATGGAAAGGCCGAGTCCGGTGCCGCCGAAACGGCGCGTGGTGGTGCCGTCCGCCTGGATGAAGGCTTCGAACAGCCGCTCCAGCTGATCGCTTTCGATACCGATGCCGGTATCCTCGACCTCGAAGCGAAGGCGGGTGTTGCGGTTGTCGCCCCGATCGCCACCGTTGACGCGTTCGACGCGCAGGATAATGCTGCCCTGTTCGGTGAACTTGATGGCGTTGGATACCAGGTTGGTGAGGATCTGGTTGATGCGGAAGGGATCGCCGATGAGTTGCACCGGCACCTCGGGCGGAATGTCATAGAGAAATTCCACCGGCTTGTCGCCGATGCGCAGGGCGTTGAGCCGCGCCAGATCGGCCAGCAGTTCTTCCAGGTCGAACTCGATGTGGTCGATATCGAGATGCCCGGCCTCGATCTTGGAAAAGTCGAGGATGTCGTTGACCAGCGACAGCAGCGACTGGGCCGAGGACTGCAGGTTGTGCACATAGCTGGATTGCTGGGCGCTGAGGCGGGTTCGCGAAAGCAGGTGCCCAAGGCCGACGATGGCGTTCATCGGCGTGCGGATCTCGTGACTCATGTTGGCGAGGAACTGGCTCTTGAACTCGCTTGAGCGTTGCAGCGCCTCGCTGGCCTCGACCCGGTCGGTGATGTCCTGGCTGATGCCGACCATGCGCAGGGGACGATGGCTGTCGCCTCGCTCGAAGACCTGCCCCTGGTTGAAAATCCATCGCTTTCCGTTGCCGCAGGCGTATTCGATGCGCAGTTCGTCGCGCTGGCCGTC
>WGBK01000107.1 GCA_015494335.1 Gammaproteobacteria bacterium
GGTACGACCTGGCGTCGATCCACAGGAGATAACTCATGTCGAATCCATCGAAGAAATCGCCGACCGTGTTCTTCTTCGGTCCTGTCATCGCGACCTACACCCGCGCCCAGGCCATCGAGGAAGGAATGTTGATCGAGGCCGGCGCCATGGCAAAGGAGGTAGGCTTCAAGTGGCCGGTCGTACTGACCGCTGCCGCCTGGGCCGATTGCGTGGCCTGGACCGACGAGGACAGCGAACGGCAGGTCTATCAAGACCAGTTGGGGCGATTGTGGGACGTGCTCTACATGGCCTCCCATGCCGTCCGTACTGGCCGAGGTTCAGCCGATCAGGTGCTGTTTCAGCTCGAGCGGGTACCCCGGGACGGACAGTCGACACAGGCGCAGACGGTCACGCTGAAGCTGATCGTCGGCCCGGGTGATCATGGCGAGCCAGTGATCACCATCCTGCTTCCGAATGAGGATTGATGTCGTATCGGGAAGCGACTCTTGGAACCTGGCTCATCATCCCATTCAACGCCCCGCTTCATGCGGGGCATCTTCTTTCCATTTCTTCCCTCCGCTTACCGATGTGACGACGAACAGACAGGCTGGATGCTGTTAGGACACTCGTCGCCCAGATTCGTCATGGCTGTCCACTGAGTCCACAGGTCCTGCCCGCCACGGCAACGCGAGCCTCGATCACTCGCGTGCCAAGGGCGGGGCCGCGCCAGCGGCGCCTGTGGACCCCAGTGGGCAGGCAGCATGCTCGAAGAGAGCGATTCCCTCTGTCGCAAGCCCTGTGACAGGCGAAAGCCTGGCGCTGGCTTGCCCGAACCGAAGGCGCCCTCGTCACTGGCGAGCGCAGCGGGGTAGTGACGAGGGCGGCAACCTCCGGAAACAGCGCGCAATGCCGGCAGGATTTACAGGTGCCAGGCCAGTGATGAAGCCCGATACTGCCGCCCTCGAACGATTTCATCCGTGGCCACTGCGGATCAGTGGCAACAGAGCGTAACCGGACCCTTCGATGCGCTGCGGCGAAAGCCGTGGGTCCTCTCTCGAAACCCGGACCGACGAAAGTGATCGGTCCGCTCTTGCAGACGTCTGTCTGCTTCAACCAACGAACCGGGAGTCCCGCCCTGCGTGGATCCTCAGGTTCATATTTCATCAACCGCGGACTTGTTCCGCTCATTCGAAAAGGAGGTGATGACCATCAGTGAAACTCGCCCGTACAGGGCATGTTGGTCCACGCCGGACCAGTCCCCACGGGGAGAAACGGCGTTGCCTAGACCAGGCAATTTCAGGTCGAACTGGGCGTGGTGTCCCATGACCGTACCGCTTGCGCGGGACCGACTGGCTACGGCCACCGGTTGGGTCAGAAACACTTACCTGAGAGAACACACTTTGAGAGATCTGAACTACCAACTCAAACAGATCTGCCGTCGCAACCGGGATGGCAGTTTCACCACCCAGCAGGACCGCGAGCGGCTGTTGACCCAGATCGCCAACCAGCTCCACGACCTGGGATACCGTCACATGGGTGCGCAGTCACTCAAGCCCAAGCACGTCGAGGCCCTGGTCCAGTTCTGGAAAGACAAGGGACTATCGGCCGGGGCAATGAAGAACCGGCTCGCGGCACTGCGCTGGTGGGCCCAGAAGGTCGGGCGGCAGAACGTCGTGGCCCGCTCGAACGACCACTACGGGATCCCGAACCGGCAGTTCGTCACCAATGCGTCGAAGGCCCGGAGCCTGGGAGCAGAGGAGCTGGCAAAGATTCGCGATGCCCATGTGCGGATGAGCCTGGAATTGCAGCGGGCCTTCGGTCTGCGCCGCGAGGAAGCGATCAAGTTCATGCCGTCCTATGCGGACCGGGGCGATCATATCCTCCTCAAGGAGAGCTGGACCAAGGGCGGCAAGGCGCGTGCCATTCCAGTCCGGACCGACGCCCAGCGTGCGGTCCTGGACCGGGCGCGCCAGCTCGCCGGAAGGGGCTCCCTGATCCCCAGCGCCAAGAACTACCGCCAGCAGCTGCGGCGCTACGAGGCGGAAACCGGTCGAGCCGGGTTGTCCCGGATGCACGGCCTGCGCCACGCCTACGCCCAGGCCCGCTATGAGGAACTGACCGGGTGGGCCGCCCCGGCGGCCGGCGGGCCTTCGGTGAAGTCGCTCACGCCGGAGCAGCGGGAGATCGACCGGCAGGCCCGTCTGACGATCAGCCATGAGCTGGGCCACGAGCGTCCCCAGATCGTGGCGGTCTATTGTGGTACCTGACAAACTACCGAGGGTGCTCCGTGGGACCCCCGGGTGGAGATCGCCGGACCCAAATCAGGTCTGTACGTAACTTGACGATATTATACCAAACACCTAAAGTATTTAGGTGTAACCAAATGAATCGTCAAATTGTGACCATGAAGACCCAGGACTTTTTTGCCAAGCACCCCGTCTTCCGACATGAGGAATTCGCCGCCTTTCTGACGGAAACGGGATCCGGCAACAAGAAGACCCGCGAGGCCTTGCTGGCCTACCACGTCAAGTCGGGGCACTTGCTACGCATCCGGCGGGGGCTGTATGCCGTGGTTCCCCGTGGTTTCCGTCCTGAGGACTATCCGGTGGACCCCTACCTGCTGGCATGCCACCTCACCGATGATGCCGTGCTGGCCTATCACAGTGCCTTGCAGTTTCATGGCAAGGCCTATTCTGTTCATCGCCGATTTCCCTATTTCAGCCGGCGGGCGCGTCAGCCTTTCAGTTTCCAGGGTCAGACGTTTATCGCCACGCCCTTTCCCAAGGTCTTGCTGGAACAGCAGGCCGAAGACTTCGGTGTCGAGACCCGCAGCCATGGCGGTGGACAGGTTCGCGTTACCAGTCTGGAGCGGACACTGGTGGATGTGCTGGCTCGGCCCGATCTGGGGGGAGGATGGGAGGAGGTCTGGCGCTCCCTGGAAGGAGTGGAGTATTTCGATCTGGAACAGGTGGTCGAGTATGCACTGTTACTGAAGAGTGCGACGACAGCGGCCAAGGTGGGGTTCTTTTTGGAGCAGCATCGCGATGCTCTGATGGTGGAAGAGGTCCATCTGGACAGGTTGCGCAAGCACGTACCCAAACAGCCCTGTTACCTGGAGCGTAGCCGGCGAGAGTCCGGAAAGCTGGTGGCCTCCTGGAACCTGATCGTACCTCCCGCCGTTCTCGAACGGGCCTGGGAGGAGGTGGCGTGAATCTCACACTGCAGGAACTCCAGTCCGAGGCGGCCGCCACCGGTTTTCCACCGGAGACCCTGGACAAGGTGATCCGCCTGATCGGTCTGTTGAATGCCTTCCAACGACATCCTTACCTCAAGGATCGGGTCGTCCTGAAAGGCGGGACGGCACTCAACCTCTTCATCTTCGATCTTCCCAGATTATCGGTGGATATCGACCTGAACTATGTAGGGGCGGTCGATCGTGAGGGCATGCAGGCCGAGCGAGAGCAGATCGAACAGGCCATCATGGCCGTGTGCGGTCGGGAGGGGTTTGGTATCCGCCGGCAGCCGGAAGCCCATGCCGGGGGAAAGTGGCGGCTTGCCTACACCAACGCCCTGGGGCGAAATGCCAATCTGGAGATCGACGTGGTCTTCACCTTGAGGGTGCCGCTATGGCCCATTCAACGACGGGACTCACGACCCGTGGGCACGTTCCAGGCGAAGGACATACCGGTCCTCGATCTCCACGAACTCGCTGCTGGCAAGCTCGTGGCGCTCTTGTCGAGACAGGCCAGCCGGGACCTGTTCGATGCGCATGCGTTGCTGGGAGGGAACGATCTCGATCGTGACAAGCTGAGGTTGGGGTTTGTCGTCTATGGCGCATGCAACCGCCTGGATTGGCGGTCTGTCTCTCCGGCCGACATTCGCTGTGATTATCGGGAACTGCAACAACAGTTGCTTCCGGTTTTACGTGAGGATGCTGTGCCCGAGCGGAAGCTCCTGAGCGCCTGGATGGATCGGCTGGTCGACGAGTGCCGGGAGCGACTGGCCATGGTGCTGCCATTCGAGGCACACGAGCGCGAATTTCTGGAACGGGTACTGGAGCGTGGCGAGATCGTACCGGAGCTGCTGACCGATGATAATGAACTGGCGGAGCGTATCCGGCAGCATCCCCAGCTTCAGTGGAAAGCGCTCAATGTCCGGAAACACCGGGGAATATCGTAAAGGATCCTGAGATCGATCCAGGACCATCATCGTCCTAGGTATCGGTCGCCTTTTCCAAAAAACACCGCACGGTCTCGGAAGCGTTTTCCATTCTTCGCTGACTGACACCCCTTCATGATGCCGACCAGGTTGCATCGATCCACCGAGGCCAGGCACGTCATGAAGCGTCCCAGTTATTACCCCAAACATCCGATCACGCCGGTTGCCGTCTGTGTCGCCGGATTTCTCGCCATTGGCGGCACGAACCTTCAGGCGAAGGAGATTCAGGTCGGCCGCTATTCCACCACGACCACCGCGCCGACGCCGGCACAGGCCGAGTTGCTGTCGACCACGGTGACCCTCCGTTTCCCCGAGCGCATTCAGACCGTCGGAGAGGCAGTGCGGTATCTGTTGCAACGCAGCGGGTACCGGGTGGCTGATTCTGAAAGGGTGGGTTCGGAGACGATGGCGTTGTTCGCATTGCCACTTCCCGCGGTTCATCGCAGCTTGGGGCCGATAACGCTGCGTGAGGCGCTACAGACCCTGGCCGGACCGGCTTTCATTCTGGTGCAGGATCCCGTTCATCGGCTGATCACCTTCGAGCGTTGCGCCGGTACAGCCGTCTCCGGCCAGGAATCCAGAACGGTTCACGATAAGGGAGGTGCGAAGGATGAGCACTGAGAACCAGCCGGGACGACCAGATTCGGCGGAGGATACCGTTCTGGTGGATGAGCTGGAGGAGTTCGAGTTCACCTCGCCTTCCCGCCGGTTGCCCTACAAATCCGTGCTGGCGGCTATCGTCATCGCCATCGTCGCGATCGGAGCAATCTGGCTGCTCCTGGATCAGAACGAGGTCCATTCCAACGTCACCACGACAAAACAGACCAAGGCACCGGTATTGCCGGCCACCGTGGTGAAGGGTTTCGAGACGACATCCGAAGATGAGCCGTACCGCCGAATCGGGCGGCAACTCGATGTCCTTACCGACCGCATCGAGCAGGGATTTGAATCACAAGTCAGTCAGGGCGCCGAACTGAAACATCGCCTCTCGGTCATGGGCGATTCACTTCAGGCGATCGAGACGTCGATTGGCAAGCTGAAGGAAAACAACCGCATGTTGGACCGGCATATCCGCGAGGCCACGACGAAGCTGGATGCCCTCGCCAAACACGTCCGCGCGCTCGAGGTGAGAA
>WGBK01000108.1 GCA_015494335.1 Gammaproteobacteria bacterium
CCTCAAGAGCAACCAAAACTATCTCGAGCTGATGCAGCAACTGACCGAGATCGAGCGCGACATCCAGTTCGCCCGCCGCTATTACAACGGCGCGGGCAACAACCTCAATACGCGCATCGACAGCTTCCCCGATCTCATCGTCGCCCGGCTGCTGCATTTCCGGCCGGCGGAGTATTTCGATTTCGATGAGGGCGATACGCAGTGAGGACGCGCACCTGGCTCGCCGCCCTGCCGTTGCTGCTGCTTTCGCTCGGCGTCGCGGCCGCCGAGCGTATCCTCGACTACCACAGCGAGATCGAAATCGGCCGGGACGCGGCGCTCGTGGTCGAGGAAACCATTCGCGTGCAATCGGAAGGCCGGCAGATCCGCCACGGCATCTACCGCGACTTTCCCATCCGCTATACCACGCCCCTGGGCGTCAGCCACCGTGTCGGCTTCGAGCTGCTCTCCGCGGAACGCGATGGCCGGACAGAAAACAGCCGCATCGAGCAACGCGGCAACGGCCTGCGCATCTATCTGGGCCGTGCCGACAAGATGCTGCGGCCGGGCGAGCACGAATACCGCATCCGCTACCGCACCACACGCCAGCTCGGTTTCTTCGACGACCACGACGAACTCTACTGGAATGTCACCGGCAACGGCTGGACCTTCCCCATCGACCATGCCTCGGCCCGCGTAACCCTGCCCGCCCCGGTACCCGACGAACAACTGCGTCTGGCCGGGTTCACCGGGCCACAGGGCTCCACCGCCAGCCATCTCACCTCGCGCATCGAGGACGGGCAGCACGCGTTCTTCGAAACCACCCGACCCCTCGCTCCCCACGAAGGGCTGACCCTGGTGCTGGGCTGGCCCAAAGGACTGATCGAACCGCCGACTGAAACCGAGAACTTTGTTGCCGACAACCGGCACAACCTGGCCGCCGTGGGTACGGTGATCGCGGTGCTGGCCTATTACCTGCTGGCCTGGTGGCGCGTCGGGCGCGACCCGCAGAGCGGCGTCATCGCACCGCTCTACCGTCCACCCGAGAACCTGTCGCCGGCCTCGATGCGCTACCTGGAACAGATGGGTTACGACGACAAGGCCTTCGCCGCGGCGCTGGTCAACCTGGCGGTCAAGGGCGCGCTGGAGATCCGGCAACAGGGCAAGCGCTTCCAGCTCGAGCGTCAGAGCGGCTGGAAGGGCGATCTGGCGCCCGGCGAGGCGGTGCTGTTGTCGACGCTGTTCGCCGAAGGCCCCCGGGTCGAGCTGGAGCAGGAAAACCACGCGCTGCTGAAGAAGGCCCTCCGACGGCACCGCAAGCGGCTGGAACGGGACTACAACCGCGTTGCCTTCCACAGCAACCGGAAGTATCTGTGGCCAGGCATCCTGCTCGGCATCGGCGGCATGGGGCTGACCCTGGCGCTGATGCCGGACCCGGCGATGCTGGCCTCGACCCTGGCAAGCGGCGTTCTGATCGCCATCCTGCTGCTGTTGCTCGCCGACCTCTGGCGCAAGTGGAAGAAAGGGCTGAGATCCTTCAAGCTGCTTCCGCCCCTGCTGATGGCCGGCGCGCTGATCTACATCCTGCGCGACAGCATCGGCCTGATCGGCCAACAGCAGGGACCACCGGCCTGGCCGGTGGTGGCCAGTCTGCTGGTTCTACTGCTGATCAACCTGGGGTTCTTCGAATGGATCAAGGCACCCACGCCCGGCGGCCGCAAGCTGATGGACCGCATCGAGGGCTTCAAGCTCTACCTGTCGGTGGCCGAGGCCGACGACATCCTGCTGCGCGGAGAACCGAAATTCGATGCCGATCGTTACCAGTCCTACCTGCCCTATGCCCTGGCCCTCGGCGTCGAAAGCGCCTGGAGCCAGCGCCTGCAACAGGCCATAGAGACAGGGCTGATCCCGCCCGATTACCGGCCGCGGGGCCTCTACATGGAGGTCGGCGATCGCGGTTTCGGCCGCGCCGCGAGCCGCTTCTCGCAGCAGCTCGGCAGCGCCATCGCATCCGCCTCCACGGCACCCGGTTCTTCCTCCGGCTTTTCCGGCGGTTCTTCCGGCGGCGGTGGCGGTGGCGGTGGCGGTGGCGGCTGGTAAATCCCCGATGTCGCAAGGCCTTCTCGCCGGCCCGTTTCCCCTATACTGGGCTTTTGCCAGGCATCGATCATGAACCCGGAAATCCGCTACCTGCCCGTCTATTCCCTGCAGCAGAGAATCACCCACTGGCTGATCGCCGTGGGCTTCGGCTTCGAATGGCTCAGCGCCTGGCTGGTGGATCACAGCGATGTGGACCCCCTGGTCTGGAGCGACTGGCACCTGATGGTCGGGCAGGCGCTGCTGCTGGTGGTCGCCTGGCGCCTGCTGCTGTTCTTCTTCGCCGGCTCGGGCCACTGGCGTTTCTTCATACCGACCCGTGAGCAGCGCCACATCCTGCGCGATACCCTGCGTTTCTACGCCTCCCTGGGCAAGACCCCGCTACCCGACTGGTATGCCTTCAACCCGGTCTGGCAACCGATCTACCTGCTGATGATCGCCCTGGCCACGATCAGCGTGGTCAGCGGCTTCTTCCATTCCGGTCTGCCCCTGGTTGGTGACCTGAGCACGGCGGCCCTGCACTCAAGTGCCAGCAAATTGCTGCTGTGGCTGGCCATCGCCCATGTGCTGTTCGCGGTCTGGCACGATGCCAAGGGCCGAGGGGCACAGATCTCCGGTATGCTCAACGGTCACAAGTACTTCCATATCGACGCCCCGCAGAACGCGGCGCCCGGCAACGAGAACAGCGTCAGCCTCGACAGCCTGATCGGCAAGCAGTAAAGGCGTTTATCGACTATCATCGGTAGCTGAAACATTGTTGCTGCTCTCGCTATCATGATCCTTCGCCTGCTGCTGTTGTTGTTCCTGCTGAGCGCAGGTCTGTCCGTTCAGGCGGAGGACAGGCCGTTGAAGCTCGGCATCTTTCCATACCTGTCCGCGGCTCAGCTCGTCGAGCTGCACAAGCCCCTGGCCGATTACCTGTCACGACGCCTCGACCGCCCCGTCAGCATCGCCTCGGCCAGCACCCTCCCGGACTTTATGCAGCGCAGTCGCAACGGCCAGTACGACCTGGTGCTGACCGCCCCGCACATGGGCGCGCTGCATATCCTGCGCGACGGCTTCCAGCCCCTGGCCGTGGCCGAGAACCGGCTCTACGCGGTCATCGCCAGCAACCGCAACTCGGCCTGGCAACGCCTCGACCAGGTGCGGGACGCGCATCTGCTGCTGCCCCCGCCCAAGGCCATCGTCTCGCTGCTGGCGCTGGATCGCCTGAAGGCGGCGGGTACCGATCTGGACAGCCTGGAGATTCGCCATACCCGCTCCCACGACAATGCCCTGCAAAGCGTACTCAAGGGACGCAGCGATATCGCCGCCTTCTCCTCGCCCACCTGGCAGCGCTACCTCGACCAGGGCGGAGACAAACTGAGGGTCCTGGCCACCTCTGCCAGCCTGCCGGGCAATTTCGTCGTCGCCAACCCGGAGCTCGATCCGGCCCTGGTCCGGCAATTGCGCCTGGCCCTGTGGCAGTTTGGTCAGAGCGTAGAGGGCAAGCGGTATTTCCTGCGCACCCGTCAACAGGGCTTTCGTCCCGTCCTGCCCAACGATCTGCAGCGCCTGAGACCCTATCTCAAGCGCATTTTCGGATACTGATCCACGGTTTGCCCCGATGCTCAAGATGATCCGGAAATCGCTGCGCTTTCGTCTCGTGATACTGATCCTGCTGGTGGAAACGGTCATGCTCAGCCTGTTGATCGGCAACAGCCTGCGGCTGGTGGACCGGCAGATCGACGAGCAACTGGCCAACCAGCTGCAGACGCTGGACCAGTTGTTCGAGAACAGCATCAATGTCAGCCTGTTCGAGCAGGATTTCGCGACCATGGAATCCACCCTCAACGCCATCATCAACGATCGCAGCAACGCCAACCGCATCCTGCGCGTGCGCGTGCTCGACAGCCGCGGCGAGGAATTCCTCGCCGCGGCTGTCGAGCACGCGCACGCGCAGGATGCGGTTGGCGTTGCTGC
>WGBK01000109.1 GCA_015494335.1 Gammaproteobacteria bacterium
AGAATGCCTTCCCGTTCGGCTTCGCTGCGAGTCGATCGCAGATCCCCGGTCGGGGAGGTCGAGGGCAGACCGAGCAGATCGAGGCTGAGTTCGTCCCCTTCGCAGAAGATGCAGGCGCGGTCGATGAGATTCTTCAGTTCCCGCACATTGCCGGGCCAGGGATAGGCCAGCAGTGCCTGGCGAGCCTCGGGATGGATGTGCAGCGGGGTGTCCCGCCCGATGCGGTGGGCATTTTCGATCAGGAACTGCTCGGTCAGCCAGAGGATGTCCGCAGGTCGCTTGCGCAAGGGCGGGATTTCAAAGGGGATCACGTTGAGGCGGTAGTACAGGTCCTCGCGGAATCGCCCCTGATCGACGAGCAGTCTCAGGTCCTGGTGCGTGGCGCAGATCAGCCGACCCTCGAATATGTGCTCGGATTCGCCGCCGAGCCGCTGGAAGCGGCGTTCCTGGATGACCCGCAACAACTGGGTTTGCAGGGACAGGGGCATGTCGCCGATTTCGTCGAGGAAGAGCACGCCCGTGGCGGCCCGCTCGAAGGCGCCGGCATGCCCCTGGTGGGCGCCGGTGAAAGCACCCTTTTCGTGGCCGAAGAGTTCGCTGGCGGCGAGTTCCTTCGGTATCGCCGCGCAATTGATGGCCTCGAAGGGGGCCTCGGGGCAAAGCTCGTCGTGGATGTGTCGGGCCAGCACTTCCTTGCCCACGCCCGATTCGCCCTGGATCAGGATGGGACTGTCGTGATGCGGGGCCAGGCGGGGAATCTTCTCGAAAAAGGGGCGCATGCCGGGAGCCACATCGTCGGCAACAGGGGATTCCGAACCGTGGCTGGTTCGGGAGAGCAGATCGCGGATGCGCGACAGCAGTGCCGGCAGATCCAGGGGCTTGGTGAGGTAATCGGCCGCGCCCTGATGCAGCAGTTGCACGGCCTGTTCGATGCTGCCGTAGCCGGTGATGAACACCACCGGAGGCCGTTCCGGCAATTGTTGTTGCAGGCGCTGGTGGAGCGCCTCGCCGTTCATGTCCGGCAGGCGAATGTCGCTGAGGATCAGATCGCAGGGGTGACGGGAGAGCCCAGCCAGCGCCTCGGATGCGGTGGCATACCAGTCGCATTCATAACCTTCCAGCTGCAGGCGTTCCTGCAGGGACTCGCCGACGATCGGATCATCCTCGACCAGCGTAATTCTTGCCGGGGCTGTGGAGTTTTTTCTAGTCATCGTTCTCGGCTGGCGTTGGAGCGGCTCGTTCTGGAATGGGCAGGTCGACCATGAAGCGGGTTTCTCCCTGTCCGGATTGAAGGCTGATCTCTCCCTTCAGTTGATCGACAATCTGGTAGGTGATCCACAGGCCGAAGCCGGTCCCTCCCTGACGTCGGGTGTGAAAGGGCTCGAAGATGCGTTCCAGCTCTTCGTCGGGGATGGGCTCACCGGAATTTCGAATGTCCATGCGCAACACCCCGTCAACAACCTGGATGTTCGCATGAACGGTTTTTTCCTTCGAGTCGGCGGCCGACTGAACCGCGTTCAGCACGAGGTTGAGCAGGATTTGCCGGATCGCCGTGGCCGGCAGGGCGATATCCGTCGTCACCTCGTTTTGCCAGTGGATGTTCACGGCGGAAGACAGCGGGTCGGCGAGAATCAGTCGGTGAATGTCCTCGATGTCATGGCTGCTGCACTGGCGCTGTTCGAGTCGGCATTCGACCAGCAGGGCGGATACGGTTTCGCGAATCTGGTCGAGGCCTCGTTCGACCAGGGCGAGGGTTTTGCTGGCGTTCTTCTGGTCGTCGGGCTTGTTCTTGTAGGTGTCGATGGCCACCAGCATGCCGGCAAGAGGGTTGTTGATCTCGTGGGCCACGCCGCCGGCGATGCGGCCGATGGCCGCGAGGCGATCCTGTGCCACCATCTGGCGTTCGAGTTGTTGTTTCTCGCGCAGCTCGCTCAGCATCTCGCGGAAGCCCTCGGCCAGTTGTCCGATCTCGTCGCCTCCGGTGGGTATTGGGCAATGCAGGCTCTCGATCGGCTTCTTGCCGATCTGCTGCATGCATTCCGCCAGCCGGGACAGGGGTTGTACCAGGTGGCTGCCCCAGATCCAACCAAAGGGAATGATCACCAGCAGCAGCGCGAGCATGACCAGCAGGCCGCCGCCGAGGATTTCCACCAGGCGATGCTGGATGGCGAACCTCGGGCCGGCAATGATCAGGGAGCCAATGGCCGTGTCCTCGCTCAGCAGCGGGGTATGGATCACCTGCCGGTTGTCGAAGTCGAAAAAAACCGGGCCGGAGTCAGTAGCCGGAAGTCGCTGCGCCAGAGCCTTTCCCTGTCGGGACTCGGTCAACGCTTCGGCCAATGGAAACCGCTGCGGATGGTCGCTGACGAAGATGCGTTGCTGTTCATCCAGGATAAGCCGGAAAGGGGCGTTTCCCTGTTGGCCCTGCCAGGCCGAAGCCGTTCCCTTGAGCGCGGTGTAGGCGGTCCAGACATCGTCGTGCAGCAGGGCGTCGGTCAGGATGGGTGACAGGGCAAAGGATTCGGCCACCAGGGCGCGTCTCTGGTCGGCCTGCAGGTTGACGCTGGTCTGTATGCCGATGACGATGGATACGAACAGAAAGGTCAACAGCGTAGCCACTACCAGGCTGAGAGGGACGCGAAGTCGGAGGCTCTTCCAGCTTTGCATCAGGTTCTGTTCCCGCCGGTTTCCGCCACTCTTCTGGCCATGCCGGCAATGGAGTCGTAGAGCGTCGGGCTGCCGGGTTGAAAACGATCCAGACCCAGCGAGTCGAGCAGCGCCCGGCCTTCATCATCCTGATTCATCCCTGTGAATACCCTTGCCAGCCGCGACTTGCGCTCCGGGTCCAGCGACTGGTTGCTCACCAGTGGAGGGAAGCCGAAGGCGGGTGATCGCTCGATGATGCGGGTTTTCGATGTCAGTTCCGGGTGCAGCCGGTTCAACTGGTCCCATACATAGCCGTCCACCGAGCCGGCATCGGCCAGTCCCGCGGCCACGGCTTCGATTACATGACGATGCCCCCAGGCAAAGAAGCTCTTGCGAAAGGGGGATTGTTCGCCGCGAACAGGGGAATGGAACAGCTGGCGAAAACGATAGACCGGATAGAGATACCCGGAATTGGACAAGGGATCCGAGAAGGCGAAGGTCCGCCCGGAAAGTTCGCGCAGATCCCGAATTCCCCTATCGGCGCTTTGACCGAGGATGTAGGCGTGATACCGCGGTTCCCCCTGGTAAACGGGGATCGCAAGCAAATCCAGGTGGTCCTGGTTGAGTACATAGGGGTAGCCGCAGATCCAGGCCGCGTCGAGTTGCTGTCGATTGAGCAGCTCCATGATGTCCTGGTACTTGGCACGCTGGACGATTTCGACGCTCGTACCCAACTCTCTTTCCAGCCATTGGCTCCAGTCTCTGAGAAAGCGCACGCGGTCATCGAGGATGACCGGGGTCAGGCCGATCCGGATGGGTGGGTCCTCGCTTGCGGATAACCTGGGGGAAAGACCCAGGCAAGCCGAAATCTGCAGGAAGGTACGTCTTCGCATGCCCAACAGGATAGCGAGCACGGGGCTTCCTGTCATCGAAGGTAGTGCGGATGCGTCAAGCGGTTACCAAAAGGTAACGCATGGACCCTGCAAGGTTACCAATGCGTAACATGCTCCCGCCTGTCAGATATCCAGAAACCGGCAGGATCCCGCTTCGCCGCAGGGCTTGCCCAGCCTGGCTCGATGATTGCTATGACTATTGGCGATGCCCATCGCAGTCCGGGTCGGATAGCGAAATCCAAAGGGTAGATCAACCCAAAACACCAATCGAGGAGAAGAACCAGATGAGCAAGCTCAGTCGCCGAGGTTTCCTGAAACTCAGCAGTGCCGGCGCGGCCGCCGGCGCCGCTTCCCTGTCCCCCGCCAGTGCGCTGGGCGGCCAGGAGTCCCGCAATCCGGGAGCAACCACGCTTCCCTATCCCGAGAAACCCATTGGCAAGGCGCGTTCCTTTCCCCATAACCAGGCGGTGCAATTCACCTACCCCGACGAGATGTCGCCGTGCACGCTGATCCGCATGGGCGAGCCGGTTGCCGGTGGCGTTGGCCCCAACGGAGACATCGTTGCCTACAGCAGCATGTGCACGCACATGGGTTGCCCGCTCAGTTACGACCCCGCCTCGCGTGACTTCAAGTGTCCCTGCCACTTCAGTGTTTTCGACAGCGAGAAGGAAGGACAGATGGTGACCGGGCAGGCCACCGAAAACCTGCCGCGCATACGCCTGGCCTATGACGCCAAGACCGACTCGGTGACCGCCGTGGGTATCGATGGACTGCTTTTCGGCCGTCAGGCCAACATTCTCTGAGGGGGGATCTCAAATGTCTGAAAAAGATCGCATAGCGCTGCCGCCGGTCAATGCCGAAAAAACCAACATGGTCTGCCATTTCTGCATCGTGGGCTGCGGTTACCATGTCTACAAGTGGCCCGTGGGCAGCGAGGGCGGCCGAGCGCCCTCGGAGAATGCCCTTGGCAAGGATTTCCGCACACAGCAACCCCCGCTTTCGGGTGCCATGACTCCGGCCATGGTCAATGTCGTGGAAGAGGGCGGCCGCAAGTACAACATCATGATCCAGCCGGATCGGGAATGCGTGGTCAACAAGGGTCTGACCTCGACCCGGGGCGGGCAGATGGCCTCGGTGATGTACAACGCGGACAGCCCGACCCGCGAGCGCCTCAAGCACCCGAAGATGTTCACCGGCGATGACTGGGTGGATGTAAGCTGGGAAGAGGCCATGAAACTCTATGCCGGCGTCACCAAGCGTCTGCTGGATACCTACGGCCCCGACTCCATCATGTTCAATGTATTCGACCATGGTGGTGCCGGCGGGGGCTTCGAAAACACCTGGGGCTCCGGAAAGCTGATGTTCTCGGCGCTCCAAACCCAGATGGTGCGTATCCACAACCGTCCGGCCTACAACTCCGAGTGTCACGCCACGCGAGACATGGGCATCGGTGAGTTGAACAACAGCTACGAGGACAGCGAGCTGGCCGATTGCATCATGTATATCGGCGCCAATGCCTACGAGACCCAGACCAATTATTTCCTGGCTCATGCCCTGCCCAACCTGACCGGGGCCACGGTCGACAAGAAAAAGAAATGGTTCAAGGGTGAAAGCGTCGCTCCGGCCCGTTTCATACTGGTCGACCCGCGCCGTTCTCTGACTACCGCCATCTGCGAAATGAATGGCAAGGATCGCGTATTGCACCTGAAGATCAATCCGGGAACCGATACCGCCCTGTTCAACGGCTTGATGACCTATGTGGTGGACAAGGGATGGCATGACAAGAAATTCATCGCCAAGCATACGACCGGCTTCGAAAAGGCGCTGAAAGCTAACCGCATGAGCCTGTCCCGGTGTTCGAAGATCACGGGTGTTTCGGTGGCGGATCTCAAGAAGGCCGCGGACTGGGCCTACAAGCCGAAAAAGTCCGGGCACCGGCCGCGTACCGCCCATCTCTACGAGAAGGGCATCATCTGGGGCAACGACAACTATCGCATCCAGTCGGCGCTGGTGGACCTGGTACTGGCCACTCACAACGTGGGTCGCCGCGGAACCGGCGTCTGCCGCCTGGGTGGTCACCAGGAAGGCTATGCGCGGCCGCCCTATCCGGGCAAGCGGCCCATCTACATCGACCAGGAGATCATCAAGGGCAATGGAAAGATGCTCACGGTCTGGGCCTGCAATGCCTTCCAGTCGACGCTCAATGCCCAGGAATATCGCCAGACGCTGTACCGGCGGGCGAATATCGTGCGAGACGCCCTGGCACAGGTGCGGGGCGGTGATATCGATGACATGGTGAATGCCGTTTTCGATGCGGTGACCAATCGTGGCGGCCTGTTCGTGACGACCATCGATCTCTACCCGACCAAGTTCGCCCAGGCCTCGCACATGATGCTGCCGGCTGCCCATCCGGGCGAGATGAACCTGACTTCGATGAATGGTGAGCGGCGCATGCGCTTGACAGAACGGTTCATGGATCCTCCGGGTATCGCCAAGCCTGATTGCCTGATTGCCGCGGAAATCGCAAACACGCTGAAAGCCATGTACGAGAAGGAAGGCAACCAGGCGATGGCAAAACGCTTTGCGGGCTTCGACTGGAAAACCGAGGAAGACGCCTTCAACGATGGCTTCCGCAAACCGGAGGGTATCGACAGTCAAGGCGGCAGCACTGGCCACCTGGTGACCTACGAACGACTGCGCAAGCAGGGTAACAACGGCGTTCAGCTCCCGGTCAAGGAGTACAAGAACGGCAAGCTGGTGGGAACGGAGATGGTGTACAGCGATTACAAGTTCAGCACCTCCGATGGCAAGGCGCATTTTCTTCCCGCCACCTGGACCGGCCTGCCGGCCATGGTCGAGACCCAGCGCAAGAAATATCGGTTCTGGATCAACAACGGTCGAACCAACCATATCTGGCAGACCGCTTATCATGACCAGCGACTGGATTTCCGTACCGATCGCTATCCGATGGCTCCGATCGAGATCAACCCCGAGGATGCCAAGGCCCTGGGTATCGAGTCGGGCGATGTCGTGGAGATCTACAACGACTTTGGCTCCACTTTCGCCATGGCCTACCTGGAACCGGACATGAAAAAGGGGCATACCTTCATGATGTTCGGTTATTTCAACGGCAATGTCGGCGATGTGGTGACCAGCTGGACGGATCGGAATTACATCCCCTACTACAAGGGAACCTGGGCCGATATCCGCAAGGTCAGCTCCATGCAGGATTACAAGGAAACCGTTTCCTTCAAGCGCAGAAGATATGTTTGATTGCGATCACCGGCCGATCCATGCTGGGCCGGCCGGTGGTTCCTGTTCCATGCATGCCTGGACGCAAGCAGGGCATACCGCGGTTTCAATGAAGGCTGAATGACTCCATCTGGAGGCTCGGTCTGGAAAGGCTGGCTCGGAAACGAGTCAGCTTTTTTTATGAATAGGCCACTGGAGTTCCGTTGAAATCAACTACCGCTCCAGATGATCTGCCCGCAACGGGACAGGTCGTAACCACCCAGTTGTCCGGCGAGGCGGGCTGTGGCCGTTGACTGCAATTGTTCCAGCAATTGCTGGAACAGCTTGCGGAAGTAGATGCCGTTAGGCAGTACCAGGTCGAAGGCCTCGATCCCCAGAGGCAGGAAACCGAGGTTGAATTCGCTTGCGCTGGCGCGGCAGCCGGGGGCGCAGTCGGCGACACCGCTGGCGATGCGGGCGGCGGCCTCGCGTTCCGACCCCGCCGTCTCGGGCAGGGCCGTCAGTTCCCGTAGCGAGACATGGCGTCCCAGTGCTTCCTCGAGGAAGCGCTGACTGCCGGAACCCTGCGGGCGCAGGCACCAGCGAAGCGGGGAAGGATTTCGCGCGGATGGCAATAAGGATTCCAGCTGGATGTCGGACGCGGCCAGGTCGGGCGCGAGCAACACGCCGATCTCGCGCTGGAACAGTCGCAGCAGGATCCACTGGCGGTGCCTCGGATAGCCCTTCATCAGTGCCGGATGTCGGGTGCCTGATTCCTGTTCCGGCCCCCAGTGCAGGGCGCTGGCATCGGCGCGGCCGTTCTGCAGCAGGTCGAGCCCCAGTCGTGTGCCGCCGGGGCAGTAGCTGATCAGGGCGCGGGCTGCGTGCAGGCGGGTCAGTTCGAGGAATACCCGGTACAACAGCGGATCGTCGCCACCGCTCACCAGCAGCCGGTCCTGCATCAGGCCGCCGTGGGCGGAATCCAGCACCCAGCGGTCGATCAGTTCGCGCGGGAACAGCCACTTGCCGGTGATCTTGGTGCCGGGAATATCGCCATCCTTGAGCAGCGCGTAGATCTTCTTCTCGTTGAGTTGCAGGTAACGGGCCACCTGGCGCACGCTCATGAAGGCCGGTGCTTCGCTCACGGGAAGTTGGTCGA
>WGBK01000110.1 GCA_015494335.1 Gammaproteobacteria bacterium
GACGTTCTCCTCGATCTGGTGCCGATTGGCCAGAAGTTCCTGGTTCTCCTTGCGCAGCTGAGCATTGTCCTTGCGCAGGGCCTGCACCTCCGCGGTCATGGCCGCGACGTTGGCCGTGAGGGTCTTGATGGTGTCGGCCGGACTGTCGGCATCCGGCGCCGGCGCCTGGGGCACGGCATCCATGACTGCCGGCGATTCACTGTCTCGCCCACAGGACTTCAAGGTGACGAAGGCCAGGACCAGCACCACGGCGCCGGCAAGCAGGGGGAGCAGTCGATTGGAGGTCGGGACGGCCATGCTGGTTCCTACAGGGAGGCCTCGAAGGGCCGGGCCGATATCAGGTAGACCGCCGTGGTGTCGGCCTCGTCGCCCCGGGGCAGCAGGCGGTGATGCTGAAAGGTCGCCGTCAACCAGGCACCGCGCAGATCACGGGGATCCAGGGTCTGGGCCTGGTCGGTGCGGTTGGTGAGTTTGACGGCGGTGACATAGAGACCACCGGCACGCCAGGCGACCAGAGGTCTGGCCTCGATCGTGCCGCCGTGGATCAGATCGACGGAGTCGCGTTCGACCGGGATGCGAACGATCCCCGGCCGGTCTTTCAGCAGACGCGATGGGGCATAGAGTTGCTGTGCCGCGAACCGGGTCAGTTGGACGTAATCGAGCCGACCGGCATCCTGGTTTTCTACCGGTGTGGTCTCCGTTGCATGGGGTTTCGTGACATGGATCTGGATCGGATGGACGGGGCCACCCGCTTTGGTGGCCTCGACATCGAACAGATAGATCCGTCCGCTGTCCAGCTCGCGCACCATGAGCCGATTGGCAGCGAATGCGGCATGGGCCAGCAGATAGACCGTTCCATCGACACTCTGGGTACGCAGCAACGGCTGGATGGTGGCCGGCACACCGACTTTCACCGAGGCGGGGAATTCGATCCGCTGTTCCTCACCTACCCTCAGCGTCAACCGGATCGGCGCCTTCTTCCACTCGATCCGCTCGGGCACGTCGGCATGGGCCTGCGACAGGATCAGAAGACAGGCCAGGCCGAGCCAAGTGATGATGAGATGCCGATAGCCGTTGTCTGCTTTCATCGGATATTCCTTTTGCGTCTCACTTCGGGGTTGCTTCTTGGAGCTCCGATTCCGTCAGCCGGCGTGGCCCTTCGGCCGTGAATCCATCGAGTGCCAGACCCCAGGGGTTCGCCTCGGGATCGACGTCCAGGCTCACGACCCGCAACGGGTAGCGGATGGCGGTTCGCTTCACGGTCATGCCTTTCACCGACTCCGACAGTTCGAGATCCAGCCACACGACCCAGACACCTGGCGCGAGCAGGTCGACACGACGCTCCTCATAGCCGTGCCCAGGGATCTCTTGGACACCCCTCACCCGGTAAGCGAGTTCACCCTGCCGCCCCTTCATCTCCATGTCTGCCATCAGTTCGGCCCGATAGCGCGGGGTGACATAGGGCGAGATGCGGAAGATCGCCTTGCCATAGTCCTTTGCCCCATCTTCCGGCCAGCGGTTGAGCTGCTGGAAGATGTAGAAGGCAAAGGCATACACATTGGCCGACGGCACCTCGTCGACCGCCAGGGTGGCTCCGGAACGCAGGTCCGGTGGCACATGGACGGTCAGCCGCTTCGGCGCCTGGCTCCAGCCGAACCAGAGCACCAGGATCACTACGAACTGGAGACCGATCACCACCCACAGGGAGCGCAGGTGGGAACGGACGTTATCGATCTCGGTGCGGTAACGTCGCATGCGCCCTTCCGATGTCCCAGGCGCCACTTCGGCGGATGAACGGTGCCCGGCGCAGACCGTGGTCCGACAGCCAGATGGCCACCTGTTGTTGGTAGTAGCCGTCCGGCCGGCCGCGCTTCAGGCGCTGGAACAGCCCTGCCATGACGACCACGGTCCCCACCACGCCGACACCGGCCAGCCCGAACCCCATGGTGACCGCACCCATCAGTCCTGCCAGGAGAAGTGACACGGGCAACCAGATGAGCGCGGCCACGCCCACGATGATCCCCAGTTCCGACGATGAGCATCCTTTGAAGATCGCCGGTTCCACATTGAGCCGGTCGGCGAGGATGTCGTCGCGACTGGGCATGAATCAGATGACGCCGGCTGCTTCGGTCAGCAGGTAGCTGGCAAAGATAAGCACCACCGCACCGACGATGCCCAGCACGCCCACCTCGGCCCATTCGGCCTTGCCCTGGCGAGCCTCGTTGAACTTGGCGAAGCCCAGATAGGCGATCCACAGGAAACCAAGCACGGCGATCGCCAGCCCCAGGACGAGACCGCCATCCTTGATGTAGCCCTTGATCAGGCCGATCCAGTCACCGGCCGCTGGCGCCGTGCTGGGGGCCACCGGGGTAGGCAAGGCCGCCCACACCGACTGTCCCGCCGACATCGCCAGCAACCCGACACCGGCTGCCACCCGTTTTGCCATCTTTCTCATCATTGCCCTTTCTCTCCAAGGTTGCGGGGTTGCCCCCTGTTACGAATACCGGGGATTTCCCCGAACCAGTACGGCCCCGGCCGAATGCCGTCACCGCAGATAGAAACCCAGCACCATC
>WGBK01000111.1 GCA_015494335.1 Gammaproteobacteria bacterium
AGCGTGGTCGTCATCGGCCTGCAGGAAGCCGCCTATCTCGCCTCGCTGACCCTGTCGCAGCAGCAGGATCTGTTCGACCGCCTGTTCCAGGGGCCGGTACGCACGCTGATCCTCAGCCGCGACGCGCGCATGGACATGGAGATCATCCGCTACAGCGCCGCGCGCAAGGTGCCGGTACTGCGTTCCGGCCTCGAGGACGGCGTGCTGCTGTCGGAGCTGCGCTACTACCTCAACCAGGCCCTGGCCGAGACCACCACCGAGCACGGCGTGTTTGTCGAGGTGTTCAGCATCGGCACCTTCATCACCGGCCAGAGCGGCGTCGGCAAGAGCGAACTGGCGCTGTCCCTGGTGTCGCGAGGCCATCGCCTGATCGCCGACGACATCATCGAGTTCAGCCGCCTGTCGCCGAGCATCATCGACGGCATGCATCCCGGCCTGTCCAACGACTTCATGGAAGTCCGCGGTCTCGGCATCATCAACATCCGCGCCCTGTTCGGCGCCAATGCCCTGCGCCGCAACAAGACCCTGCGCATGGTCGTCAACATGGTGCACTTCACGCCCGAGAACTCGCATCAGTTCGACCGCCTCGGCGACGAACAGCCGACACGGCAGATCCTCGGCCTCGAAATCCCCGAGCTGACCCTGCCGGTGGCACCCGGCCGCAACCTGGCCGTGCTGGTCGAAACCGCGGCGCGCAACCACCTGCTCAAGCTTGGCGGCTACAACGCGGCGGAAGATTTCATCGAACGCCAGCGTCGCGCCATCCAGGCCGACGCGCAACAGGCTTCGCAATCATGAAGCTGGTCATCGTCAGCGGACTTTCGGGTTCCGGCAAGACCATCGCCCTGCACACGCTGGAGGACGCCGGCTATTTCTGTGTCGACAACCTGCCTGTGGGCATGCTGGTGGATTTCGTCACCAGCATGCAGAACAACAAGCCGGCTCTCTACGACCTGGTGGCGGTATCCGTGGACGCGCGCTGCCACGCCGAGGACATGGCCCATTTCGACTATATCCTCAAGGAGTTGCGCGCCCAGGGCGTCGAGGTGACTACCCTGTTTCTCACTTCCAAGGTGGAAAAGCTGCTGACCCGCTTCAGCGAAACCCGACGCAAGCACCCGCTGTCGCGACGCGGCCTGCCGCTGGTCGAGGCCATCCACCTGGAACGCAGCATCCTCAAGCCGGTGCGCGCCAACGCCGACCTCACCATCGACACCTCCGAACTGAATGTCCACGAACTGCGCCACATCATCCGCAGACGCCTGGTCGAGGAGCACAAGGAAGGCATGGCGATCCTGATCCAGTCCTTCGGCTTCAAGCACGGCCTGCCGGCGGACACCGATTTCATGTTCGACGTGCGCTGCCTGCCCAACCCCCACTGGGAGGGCAACCTGCGCCCCTATACCGGAAAGGATCAGCCGGTGATCGATTACCTGGAAAGCTTCGAGGAAGTGCAGGTGATGAAACAGTCGATTCTCGACTTCCTCAGCCAGTGGATCCCCTGCTTCGAGAAGGAAGGCCGCAGCTACATGACCGTTTCCATCGGCTGCACCGGGGGCCAGCACCGCTCGGTCTACCTGGCGCAGAAAATCTGCGAGGAACTGTCCAAAGAGCGAGACAATGTGTCGCTGCGTCACCGGGAGTGCGACTGATGGTCGGGGTACTCATCGTAACCCACAATGGCATCGGCGACGAAATGCTGAAGACCGCCGAAACCTTCGTCGGCAAGCATCTCCCCGACGCACGCAGCATCGCCATTCCCGGCGATCTCAGCGCCGATCAGCTCGGCGGCTACGCCGACCGCATCCGGCAGGCCATCGACGCCCTCGACCACGGCGAGGGCGTGCTCATTCTCACCGACCTGATGGGCGCCACGCCGAGCAACCTGGCCCACTACTTTGCCAACGACCACACGGTAAAAATCCTTTCCGGCCTCAACCTGCCGATGCTGATCCGCGTCATCAACTACGCCGACAGCGATCTGGAAGCCCTGGCCCGCGCCGGCATCCAGGGCGCCAACCGCGGCATCACCCCCGAATCCGAAATCTAGACTCCCTCATGATCCAACGCGACATCACCATCATCAACAAGCTGGGACTGCACGCCCGCGCCGCCTCCAAGCTGGTCAACCTCTGCTCCCAGTTCGCCAGCGAGGTGTTCCTCGACAAGAACGGCAACCGTGTCAACGCCAAGAGCATCATGGGCGTGATGATGCTGGCGGCCAGCCAGGGAACCACCATGACCCTGGAAGTGGAAGGCGAGGATGAACAGGCCTGCGCCGATGCGGTGACGGCCCTGGTCGAAAACCGTTTCGACGAGCCCGAATAAGCCGCTGCACAAGCGGGCCCCATCTTTGCTACACTTGCCGGCTTTTCCGGGCCGCCAGTGAAACCTCATGTCTGATCAGAACACCGAAGACCTCAGACAGAATATCGCGGAAGCGCTGGAAGAGGACAACAACCGCGCCGTCGCCCACCTGCTCGACGAGTCCAACGCGGCGCAGATCGCCGACCTGCTCGAATCCACGCCGCCTTCCGACCGCGAGCAGATCTGGCCCGAGATCGACAAGAACGAACTGGGCAAGGTACTGCTCGAAGCCCACGACGATGTGCGCGAGCAGATCCTCGGTCACCTCGAACCGCGCGAGATCGCCGACATCATCGACAGCCTGGCGGAGGCCGACGACCAGGCCGACCTGCTGATGGTGCTGCCGCCGGAGAAGCTGGTCAGCGTGCTCTACATCCTCGATCGCCAGAAGCGCGAGAAGCTCGAGGAGCTGCTGTCCTACCCCGAGGACACCGCCGGCGGCCTGATGGATCTCGATCCGATCACCATCCGCGCCGATGTCACCCTCGACGTGGTGCTGCGCTACCTGCGCATGCGCGGCGAGATCCCGAAACACACCGACCAACTGTTCGTCACCGACCGTCACGACCGTTACATCGGCGTGCTGCCCCTGACCGACCTGCTCACCCACGACGAACAGACGCGGGTGGCCGAACTGATGCACGAGGACGTCAAGCCGATACCGGCCGACATGCCCGACACCGAAGTGGCACGTATCTTCGAGGATCACGACCTGATCTCCGCACCGGTGGTCGATGCCGAGGGCAAGCTGGTCGGCCGCATCACCATCGACGACGTGGTCGACGTCATCCGCGAGGAAGGCGACAGCAATGTGCTCAAGTCCGCCGGCCTGCACGAGGACGAGGAGCTGTTCTCGCCGATCTGGTCGAGCACTCGCCGCCGCGCCATCTGGCTCGGCGTCAACCTGCTCACCGCCTTCCTCGCCTCCGGCGTCACCGGCCTGTTCGAAACCACCCTGGAAAAGGTCGTGGCCCTCGCCATCCTGCTCACCATCGTGCCCAGCATGGGCGGTATCGCCGGTTCGCAGACCCTGACCCTGGTCATCCGCGGCCTGGCCACCGGCCAGCTCGGCAGTTCCAACTTCGACAGCCTGGTGCGCAAGGAAATCACCGTCGGCCTGCTCAACGGATTGCTTTGGGCGCTGGTGGTCGCCGCCTTCACCCTGCTGTGGTTCGGCGATTTCGGCATTGCCGCGATCATCGGTGCCGCCCTGGTGATCAACCTGCTGGCCGGGGCCTTCGCCGGCGTCATCATCCCGGTGGTGCTCAACCGCCTCGGTATCGACCCGGCCCTGGCCGGCAGCGTGGTCCTGACCACGGTAACCGATGTGGTCGGCATCTTCGCCTTCCTCGGTCTGGCCACGCTGTTCCTGACCTGATCATTCCCCGGGCCGCCACGCAGCCTGCATTCCCTTGTCCAGCCTTCCGTCGGCCTGAATCTGCCGCTTGCTCCCCAACGCGCCGTTTTTCCTGCTTACTCTTGCATATTTCTTTTTGTGGGACTATATTCCCATTCACAGGCCGAGAGCCTGACTAAGGTAACCCCATCCACAAGAGGTAAAGAGCATGAACATCTCCACCAAGAAAGCCCTTTTGCCGGCATTGATCGGCAGCATCGTGGCCCTGAGCGCCTGCGGCGGCGGCAGCGACAGCAACACTCCAACCGCCAACAAGACCCTTACAACCGGCGTCATCACAGGTTTCGGCAGCGTCTATGTCAACGGCTGCAAGTATGAAACCAACGATGCCAGCATCGACTCCGATGATGTCGCCGCAAACGGAGCCGCCGGCCAGGCCAATCTCGATGTCGGCATGGTGGTCACGGTCAGCGGCAGCAGCGAAACCGATGCCAACGGCAACTGCGTCGGCACGGCCGACCGGATCATCTACGACAACGATGTCGAGGGGCCGGTGGCAACGGGCAGCCTGACCCAGACCACGGACAGCACAACCGGTGCTGTTATCGAGGTATCGGCAATCATCCTCGGTCAGACCGTGGTCATGAACCTCGATACCGTATTCAAGAGCGAATCCGACGCTCCCTATGATCTCGCCTCGGTAAAAGAGGGCGATGTACTCGAAGTCAGCGGCCTGATGGACGGGAACGGCAACCTGGTAGCCACCCGCGTCGAGCTGCAGGATGAGAAGATGCGCTCCGGCAACATGGAATACGAGATCAAGGGCTTGGTTGCCAACCTGGATACCACGGCCATGAGCTTCGAGGTCAACGGCCAGCCGATCGATTACGGCAGCAATACCAAGTACGATGACATGACGGCTGGCGATCTCGTCGAAGGTCTTTATGTCGAGGTCAAGGGCATGCTCGATGGCAGTGGTGCGCGGCTTCAGGCCGACAAGATCCAGGCCGAGGATGACGGCATGGAGAAAGGCCAGGAATATCATTCCGAGCTCGAAGGCGTAATTTCCAATTACGATCCCGACAGCATGAGCTTTACCCTGCAGGGCATGATGGTCGATGCCTCCTCACCCGATCTCAAGCTCGAGCCCATGGGACTGGTGCTCGGCGACGGCCTGCGCGTCGAGGTGGAAGGCGAGCTGGCGGTTGCCGATGACGGCAGTGCCACCCTCAAGGCCAGCAAGATCAAGAAGAAGGGCGACAAGATCAAGATCCAGGCTCGAATCAGCGCCATCGACCCGGACACCGATCCCTCGGCAACCTTGGTCGATCTGGATGTCTTCGGCAAGACCCTGACGATCCGCGTCAACCAGCAGACCCAGTTCGAGAACGGTATCGTTGAAGGCCAGATGTATGCAGTCGGCGATTTCGTCGAGGTCGAAGCCTTTGACGACGGTACGGGTGTCATCAACGCCATCGAGCTGAAGGTACAGAAAGCCGACGATGTCGAACTCAAGGGTCCCGTGGACGCCTATGACACGACCGGAATGACCGTGACCCTGTTCGGGTTCAGCTTCGACATCAGCCAGGCCGAGATGAAGATGAATCACATGATGCCCCCTCAGCCGGCCGACTTCTGGACCGCGGTCGATGGACAGGGACAGGTCAAACTCGTGGACTGGTATCCAGCGGACGGCGTCATCGACAAGGTGGAAGTGGACAGCGACTGATCCCAAGCAAAATCCATTGGCTACAGGGATGTAGTGGAAGTGCATTGCCCCGACCCAGGTCGGGGCTTTTTTGTGTTGCAACGCTCCCGCTGCAAGCCGCCTTGCAAGCGGCGGAAAATCAGGAAATGCAGTCTACTGCCGCAGGAACTGCCGGGTCACATCGCGAATCTCGTTCTGGGCCTGGATCCACACCTCGTCGAGCTCCTCTTCCTGCACACCGAGCAGATCGGCGGCTTGCGGATCCATGTACAGCTCGAAGCGTTCCCCGCCACTGCCCTGCAGCTCGCGGTTGACCCAGACATCGGCCATGTGCACCGCGGCGGCCACCTCGTCGTAGTGTATCGCGTGCCGGGGATCGTGGTGAAAACAGACCGGCTCGTGGATCGACTGCGGTACCCGCCAGTGCTGCAGCAGAGCTCCTCCGGCTTCGGCGTGGTTGTAGCCCAGGGCTGCCTGTTCGAGGCGGAACAGCGGCGTCTCGGCCCGTTCGCGCTGCAACAGCAGTTCGCTCATCAGGCCGGGCAGTTTGAGGAAGAAGGCCAGCCGGCCGATATCGTGCAACAAGCCGGCCACATAATAGCGCTCGGGCTGTCGCCGTCGGCCCCGCTGGCCGAGACACTTGGCCATGACGCCGGTTGCCACCGAGTGCTCCCAGAAGCGGCGCATGTCGATCATCCCCAGGGGGACCTGGCTGAAGGCGTTGGCAATGCTGGTGGCCAGCACCAGCTCGCGGATCTGGCGGATGCCAATCACCTGCACCGCCCGGTCGATGGACTCGATGCGGACCGGAAAGCTGTAAAAGGCACTGTTGGCCATGCCCAGCAGGCGCGCACAGAGATCCGGCTCAGCCGACAACAAGCGGGCGATATCGCCGAGGCAGCTGTCCGGCCGCTCGATCAGGGCTTCCAGCCGATAGTAGACATCCGGCAGACTGACCAGGCGGTCCACATGCTCGACCAGCTGCACCAGCTTGTCGCCGTGATAACAGCCGATCTCTCCTTGTCCCGTCGTTGCCATGATGCTCCCTCCAATCACCCTAGCCAGACTATAGCTCATCAGCCGCAAGCCGCCCGGCCATTCCCGCCCGTCTTGTCGCAAGTCAAGGCGATTCCCCCCTCTCGGGCATAGAGTAAAAACCATCATTCAAGCCGAGGGGTATCCCCATGATCGATTGCAAGCAGATCGACAGCATCGAAACCTTTCTTGCGCTCGCCCTGTTACTGGAATACGAGTCCGCTGACCGCCTCAAGGAACTTTCCCGCCTGATGCGCAAGCAGCAGGCAAACGAACTGGCGGAACTGTTGTTGCGCCTGTCCGGCTACAGCCGCAAGCATGCCGAGGAGATCCACGAGCTGGCCGAGGGCCGCGTATTGCCCGAGCTGGCGAGCAGCGATGCCGCCTGGGAAGGACTCGAAGGTCCGGAAACCACCGCCTTCGAATCGGTCAACCCGCAGATGAGCTGCATAGACATGCTGCAGGTGGCACTGCGTAACGAGACCCGCGGTCAGGATTTCTACACACGCATCTCCCTCGAATCCCCGAACGAGGAGGTGCGCCGGATGGCCGCCGATTTCGCCGCCGAGGAAAACGAGCATGTGATGCTGCTGCAGCAATGGGTCGAGCGCGAGAGACAAGCGGACTGAGGGCGTTGCCCCCGAAGGCGTCAACGGGTACCCTGTGCGCCCTTTCCGACGGCAGATTCTGATGGACCTCGGCCAGATCCGACGCGACTATGTATCCGGCCCGCTGCGGCGCGCCGACCTCGACCCCGATCCGCTGATCCAGTTCGAGCACTGGTTCCGCCAGGCGATGGAGGCCGGAATCAGCGACCCCAGCGCCATGAGCCTGGCGACGGCGGGCCACGACCTGCAGGTCACGCTGCGCACGGTGCTGCTCAAGCGCTTCGATGCCGAAGGCTTCGTGTTCTACACCAACTATGAATCGACCAAGGCGCGGCAGATCGCCAAAAATCCGCAGGTGGCGCTGCTTTTTCCCTGGCTGGATCTCAACCGCCAGGTCAAGATCACCGGTCTCGCCGAGCGCGTGCCGCAGGCGGAATCCCTGAAATACTTCCTCAGCCGCCCGCGCGGCAGCCAGCTCGGCGCCTGGGTTTCGGCGCAAAGCCGCCCCATCCGTTCGCGTGATGCGCTGCTGGGCAAGCTGAAGGAGATCCAGCAACGATTCGCCTCCGGCGATATCTCCCTGCCCGAGTTCTGGGGCGGTTTCCGCGTGCGGCCGAAGACCATCGAGTTCTGGCAGGGCCAGCCCGACCGCCTGCACGACCGCTTCCGTTACCGTCGTGACGCGGAAGACCAGGACTGGCTCATCGAACGCCTCGCGCCCTGATCCGGAAATCAGAAACGCAGGATCTTCAGCACCGGCTGATCCTTCTGCCCGCTCTTGCCGAAACCGGAAAGCACGGCTACCGAACGATCGTTCAGCGACAGGCCCAGGCGACGCGCCAGCTTGCGGCTCATGCCCTGCCAATCGGCAATGTCACGCCGTTTCATCAGCATCGGCACCACGCCCCAGTTCAGGGTCAGCACCCGGGCGATGCGTTCGTCGTGGCACACGCCGATGACCGGCGCCACGGGACGAAAGGCCGACACCACCATGGCCGTGGTGCCACTCCGGGTAGGCACGAACAGGGCCAGCAGTTGCAGATCCACGGCGATACCCATGGCCGCGTTAGCCAGCGCGCGACGCGGCGATTCGTGCACCTTCATATCCAACCGGTCATCGCAGACCGGGTGCCCGAGGCGCCACTGTTCGGCCTCGCGCAGGATCGAGTTCATGTAGCGCACCGCCTGCAACGGATAGCGACCGACCGCGGTTTCGCCCGACAGCATCACCGCATCGGCGCCATGCAATGCCGCATTCGACACATCACCCACCTCGGCGCGAGTCGGTCGCGAGGATTCGATCATCGATTCCATCATCTGCGTCGCCACGATCACTGGTTTGCAGGCCACTCGGGCCTGGTTGATGAGCTCTTTCTGCACCAGGGGAACCCGCGCCGGCTGGATCTCGATACCCAGGTCACCGCGCGCAATCATGATGGCATGGGATTCCTCGAGGATACCCTGGATGTTGTCCAGGGCCTGGGGCTTCTCGATCTTGGCGATGATCGGCAGTTCACCGCCGTGGCGTCGCAGGTAACGCTTGAGGGAAAGCACATCCTCGGCGCTACGCACAAAGGACAAGGCCACCAGATCCACCTGCTGTTCCAGCGCAAAGCGTGCATCTCGCCGGTCGGCATCGGTCAGCGAGGGCGCGGAAACCTCGGTATCCGGCAGGTTGATGCCCTTGTGGTCGGTCAGCCTGCCTCCGAACACGACCCGACACTCGATATCCCGCCCCTTCACGGCCAGAACCTTCAGCTCCAGCTTGCCGTCATCGAGCAGGATGCGATCACCGGGTTTCACGTCCTTGTGCAGGGCGCCATACTGGCACGGAATCACGCCGTCGCGACCGATCACACGACGGGTCGTGACCACCACGACAGCCCGTGCCTTGAGTTCCATCGAGCCGCCCTCCAGTTTGCCAACGCGAATCTTCGGCCCGCACAGATCGCAGAAGATGGCCGCATGAATACGCAGTTTCGCCGCCATTCGACGAATATTGCGTATGCTCTTCCGGTGCTCCTCGTGACTGCCGTGCGACATGTTGAGGCGGAACACATCAACCCCGGCCTGCAACAGACGCTCGATCATCTCCGGCTGCTCGGTCGCCGGGCCCAGCGTGGCTATGATGCGCGTCTTGCGACGCCGGTATGCGGTTTTGCTCATCGACAAACTCCCGGTTGCCCTGGCATCAAGCATCGGCCAGGGCCAAAAGTGTGAAAAGTATCACACTCTGCCTCGGGTAGATGCTTAGACTGTTCTCATTGCATTGCGAACCTGTGCCTGAGCTCAGTCACTACCTGAGTTCGGTTTCAGCCAGCCCCCTCGGGCTGGCTTTTTTTTGGCCATGGATGGCCTTATACCACGGAGGCCAGGGATGGCCGTGAGTGGTATTTGCACAGGGATGTGCTTATGCTGCGAAGCCAGGGATGGCGAGAGCAGTATTGGCACATGGACGACCTTATGTCGCGAATGCCAGGAATGGCCGAGAGCAGCACTGCACGCCCCCTTTCCTCTACCCGAAAAGTGACTTTCTGCACTTTTCCCAAATCCCTGTCATCCCTTTTGCGCCTCGGGCGTTATGCCCGGTACCCAAGCAAAAAAGAGGACCCCATCATGCTGCAATTCCTTTCCAAGCGACTGAACGGCCGCCTGTGGCTGCCGTTGATCGTCTCCACCGCCCTGCTCGGCGGTTGCGGCGGCTCTTCCGACAGCGACACGGACAACGGTTCGCTGTACATCTCGCTAACCGACGCGGAAGGCGACTTCAACCAGTACACGGTGGATGTCACCGGGCTGAAGCTGTACCGGGTCAACGGCGCGGTCATCGAAACCCTGCCCAACACCACGCGGCTGGATTTCACCCAGTATATCGATGTCAGCGAATTCCTGACCACCGCCACCGTGCCCGCCGGCATCTATGAAAAGGCCGAGATCACCATCGACTTCGACAATGCCGAGATCACCGTCGAGGATGCCGACGGCAACTCCATTCCCGGAACGCCGGTGGATGTCGACGGCAACCCGCTCGGCAGCCTGACCCTGACCGCCAGCATCAACGGCGGCGAAGGCTTCGTCATCCGGCGCGGCAAGGTGGCCAGCCTGACCGTCGACTTCAATCTCGAGGCTTCCAATCGCGTGGTCATCGATGCCGGCGGAGACAGCGCCACGGTTACCGTCGAGCCAATCCTCGTCGCCAGCACCGACCTGGATCTCGACAAGACCCGCCGCGCCCGAGGCCTGCTCGACTCGGTCAATGTTGCGGAACAGCAGTTCGTGCTCGACATCCGGCCCTTCCAGGTGCGCCATGTCAGCCATGGCGAACTGACCGTGCATGTCACCGACGACAGCCTCTACGAAATCGACGGCGTCAGCTACACCGGCGACGAGGGGCTGAACGCCCTGGCCGGCCTGCCCGTCGGCACGCCGGTGGTGGCCCTGGGTCGCTTCGACTTCGACACTCAGCAGTACACCGCCGACGAGATCCATGCCGGCAGCAGCGTACCCTGGGATGGCATGGACGGTGCGCGCGGCAGCGTCATCGCCCGTGACGGCAACAGCCTGACCCTGCTCGGCGCCAGTATCGAGACCGGAGATGGCCGTATCGTCTTCAACGACGAACTGACCGTACTGATCGACGAAGACACCCGCGTCTACAAGCAGGGCAGCGCCAACCAGGCCGGCATCGCCGACATCAGCATCGGCCAGCGCATTTCGGTACTTGGCCAGTTCAAAGATGACGGCACTTTCGATGCCACCGGCGCCAGCGATGGCGTGGTCCGCATGAAATACACGGATCTGGGCGCTACCGTGGTCGAGAAGGGCAACAACCTGGTGGTCGACCTGCAGAGCATCAATCACCGCAGCATCCGCCACTATGACTTCAGCGGTACCGGCATCGATGCCGCCAACGATGCCGATCCGAACCAGTATGAAGTCGATACCGGCAGCCTGCCCCTGTACAACATCGACCCCCTCGATCCGGTCTGGATTCGCGGCTTCCCGACTTCCTTCGGCAGCGCGCCGCCGGATTTCGAGGCCAAGACCGTCATCGACGTCAGCAACCTGCTCACCAGGCTGTTCGTTTCCTGGGCGGAAGGCAACGGAAACGGGGTCATCACGATCGATGACAGCGGCCTGCAGATCACCATCGACGCGGCGGACAAGCACGTCCTCAAGCGGGCCGGCATCGTCACCGATCTCAACGAGCTGGATGCCGTACCGGCCCTGGTGCCGGGCAGCCTGCCCTCGCTCTACAGCATCAGCGAAGGCATGCGCGTCGAGGTCTACCACCGCTGGGACAGCTTCATGACCGCGGTGCAGAGCCGTCTCGACGAAGGTCGCGCGCTGCAACTGGTCTCTGCCCAGGGCCGCTACGACCCGGCCGCGGATCAGCTCGAGACTCGTCGCCTGGTGCTGCGCTTCGTCAACCCGACTACCGGTGGCTGAGCCTTGAGCGGATACCCGGCGTTTGTTGATACAATCCCCTCATCACTCGATGAGGGGATTGCATGTCCGGCCGAATGTTTGCCACCCTGCTGCTCTGCAGTCTCAACGCTGCCGCAATGGCGGCCGACGATCCGGCACCGCGGACGGACCCACCGCCCGCGCCCAGCCTCGAGCTGCTCGAATTCCTCGCCGACTTCGATCGCATCGACCCCGAGACCCTGGAGCTGCTCGACTATCATGCGCGCCGGGATCTTCAGCAGGCCGCCCCCGAACATCCGCCCGGCCAGGAGTTGAACCATGACGATGACTAGATACCTGATCGCCTGCTGCCTGTTGCTGGGTCTGTCCCTGCCGGCGCGGGCGCTGGATTTCGAAGCCTTGCCGGCCGACGTGCAGGCGGTATTGCAGGCCTTCCGCGAAAAGTGGCCGCAATTGCCCGAGGAGCGCCAGCAGAAGCTGCTGCAGGGCGCGCAGCGCTGGGCCAAAATGGACGACGAGCAACGCCGCCAGGCCCGGGAAAGCTTCCTGCGCTGGCAAAAGCTGCCGCCCGCCCGTCAGGCTGCCATACGCGATCGTTTCGAACGCTTCCGCCAGCTTCCACGCGAGCGCCAGCTCAAGCTGAAGCAGGTGTTTCGGAAGTTCCGCTCGCTGCCACCAGAGCAGCGGAAAAAATTGAAATCGCGCTGGAAACAGCTCAGTCCCGATCAGCGCCAGAAGATCCTGCAGCGCATCAAGAAGCGCCGCGATCCGCAACACGGCCGTCGCTGACTTCATGCGCGCGATCCCGCTCCTTCTGCTGCTTCCCCTGTCGCTGCCTTGGGGCCAGCTGCAGGCGGCCACAGAAGAAGACTGGTCTCCCGAGGACTGGATCGACACCCCTACCCGAGAGCCGACGAGCCTCTACGCCAGCTTCACCCGCGACCAGCAGCGCAACCAGACCCTGTCCCTCGGCCTGTCCCTGCCGCTCGGGGATAAAGCCGGGCTGTCGCTGTTCCTGGATCGCAGCCGCCTGCAGGGCGACGGCGAGAATTTCGACAGCAGCGACATCGGCGGCGAACTCGGTCTGCGCATCGACGAGCGACTGCAGCTGTTTGGCGGCTACCGCTACCAGGGGCAGGCCGGCGACCTGGAAATCGGCCGCTGGAGTCTCGGCGCCCGGCTCGGCGGCGAACGGCTGGCGCTGCGCATCGATTACGCCAACGGGCCGGGCACGGTCTATGCGCGGGACGACCTGCCGCCCAACTGGCGGGTCGCCTCAAGCCGCGACATCGATTCCGAGCGCTGGAGCCTGCAGCTTGACGGAAGCGGCAGCGACTGGGCCTGGTTCGCCGCATGGAGCGATTTCGATTACGCAAGCGATCTGAGCCGGATCGGCAGCAGCGCATTGCTGCAGCTGATCCTGTCGCCGGGCGCACTGGAGCAGGCCGACCTGCTCCCCGAACGGCAGCTTCGGTTGGGACTCCAATGGCTGGCGGGCGAGGACAGCCTGGCCCTGCAGTGGGCGCAGAGCCGCAATGCGGTGGACAGCAACATTTCCGACAGCCTGGCACTGGATCTGAATCATCCCCTGAGCGAGAACCTGGCGCTGCAGCTCGGCATTGGCCATGTTCTCGACAGTGACCAGCCCTGGTCCCTGACCGCCGGGCTGGAGTGGATCGCCGACTGATGGAGGCCCGCGACCACCGCGCGCGGCTCGACCGCTTTCTCGCACAACAGGAAACACAGGCATACCGAATGGCCTATGCAATGACCCGGAACCGCGAGGATGCACTGGACCTGGTGCAGGACAGCATGCTGCGCCTGGTGCGCCATTACGCCGACCGTGACGACGGCGAATGGACGCTGCTGTTCTACCGCATACTCAACAACCGTATCCGCGATTTCCATCGCCGACGCCGGCTGTGGCGCTGGCTGCCCCTGTTCGGTGACACGCGGGAGGGCGACGACGGCGGGGAGGAACCGCAGTCGGCAGCAACGGCCTCCCCCCAGCCGCGGCTGCCGGAAGAACAACTGGCGCAGAGCGACGGCCTGCACCGCATCCACCAGGCCCTGGCGCAACTGCCGCTGCGCCAGCAACAGGCTTTCCTGATGCGCGCCCTGCAGGAATTTTCCACCCGCGAGACCGCCGAGGCCCTGGGCATCTCGGAAGCCAGCGTCAAGACCCATTACCGCCGCGCACTGCAACAACTGCGCGCTCAACTGGCCGATGACCCGGCCACTAGCGGAGAAACAGCATGAAAAAACCATCCCCCTTTGAACAGGAGATACAACATCGGCTGCAGGACAGCCCGATCGATCCGGCCACACGCGAACGGCTGCGCCAATCCCGACGCGTGGCGCTGGATGCGCTCGAAACCCCGCCCGGCCGCTTCCTCGCCCCGTCGCTGGTTCAGGGCCTGGCCTTCGCCGGGATTGCCGCACTGGCGCTGCTGCTGGTGCTGACCCTGAATCAGAAGGACAGCCGCCCCCCCGCGGACAGCCTGATCGCCTTCGAGATCGTCACCAGCGACGCACCGCTGGAATTCTACGAAGACCTCGAGTTCTACGACTGGCTCGCGCAGCAGGATCCGAACCTGGGCTGAGTCTCAGCCGCCGCAAGCCCGCGACCCGTTCACCACAGCCAGGCCGCGCCGCGTACCCCGCTGGAATCGCCGTGCCGGGGCGGGCGCACCGGGGTCTCGACGAAATCCGAGAACACATACTCGCCCAGACGCCCGGGCAGCTCGTCGTAGAGGCTGGCGATATTGGACATGCCGCCGCCAAGCACAATCACATCCGGATCCAGCAGATTGATGACATGGGCCAGCGCCCGGGCCAGCTGGTCGTGGTAGTGATCGAGCTGCTCGATACACCGGCGGTCGCCGGCCACCGCACGCGCAACGATCTGCCTCGCATCCGGCACCTCGACGCCCTGCGCCCGCGCGTTGGCGGCAAAGCCGGGACCGGAGAGAAAGGTCTCGATACAGCCCTGCTTGCCGCAGTAACAGGGGCGCACGATATCGAAATCGCGCCGCCAGGGCATGGGGTTGTGCCCCCACTCGCCGCCGATGGCGTGGCGGCCGTTCAGCACCTGCCGATCGATCACCAGCCCGCCGCCCGTACCGGTGCCGATGATCACGCCGAACACCACCCGTTCGTCGGCGCCGGCGCCATCCACCGCTTCCGACAGGGCGAAGCAATTGGCATCGTTGGCGATGCGCACGGGCCGCTCCAGCACGCGCTGCAGATCCTGCAACAGGGGCCTGCCGTTCATGCAGACCGTATTCGAGTTGCGCAACAGGCCGCTCTGCGGCGACAGCGCGCCCGGCGTGCCGATCCCCACCGGCAGTTCGCAACCGGCCCGGGCCTCGGCCCCGCGGCACAGTCCGCGTATGGCCTGCAGGATGGCCGCATAGTCGCCGGCGGGCGTCACCACCCGCTCCCGCCAGGCCATCTCGCCCCCGGAATCGAGCAGGGCCGCCTCGATCTTGGTGCCGCCGAGATCCACCCCGAGGCGCCAGTTTCGACTGTCTGTTGCTTTCGATTCTTCAACCACCGTTCCCAGGCTCCGTCATCTATATCAGCAAGTCATTGCAATCGTGCAGCCGTGGTTTCGATAAACCAACCCTGGCCGCCGTTCGTCCCCGATTGATTTTTTCTATACCCGGACATGGCTCGATAATCTGCGCAAATATCAGCATTTTTTCATGTACGCCGCAAAGCCTTTGCTGCCGCGGCCCGGCTCTTTCCACACAAGTTATCCACAAGTTGCCACCCGCTTGTTCACCGGGCCACACACAAGATAATGTACTTGACCGAAAGGCGAAACACACTATATTGTGGCTCCTGTTCTCGCCGGCCCCCAAGGGGGCGGTTTTCGGCGCAGGAATCCACAAGGCCCGCGAACGCTTTGCCGGCCGCGACCAGGGATTCACGAGACCCGGCCACGATGACGAAGCCGCGGCTCGGAAACAGACCCGGACCTGCCCCCGTGGCAAGGCCGTGGGGGACAGTCACCACCATCGATACGCGACAGCGCCCTGACCGGCATTCCGGCCCGGCTCGCCCGTCTCGCGCGCCGCTCTCGATGCCCGAACTGCCCCGCCCGAAGAGATTGACCGCTCAGACCATCACCATGACCCAAGGATTCTTCCAGACATGCAGAACATCGACTCACCGCTGACGCTCGAACCCACCACCCCCGCTCTCGACCTGGAACCCCAGACCCCGGCGGAAACCGCGCCCGTCGCCAACCCCTGGCAGGTGCTGCGCCGCAACGGCAAGCTGACCAGCTTCGACCGCGAGAAGATCGTGGTCGCCATGACCAAGGCCTTCCTCGCCGTCGAGGGCGGTCAGGCCGCGGCCTCGTCACGGGTGCACGAAACCGTGGAAAAACTCACCGACATGGTGGTCGCCAACCTCAAGAAGCGCCAGCCCAACGGCGGCACCTTCGTCATCGAGGACATCCAGGACCAGGTCGAGCTGGCGCTGATGCGCAACGGCGAACACAAGGTCGCCCGCGCCTATGTGCTCTACCGCGAGCAGCAGGCGCAGAAACGCGCCCAGGAGCAGGCCGACCAGCCGCAGGCCGAACCGACCGTTGCCGCAACACTGCAGGTCAAGCTGGAGAACGGTCAGCTCGAACCGCTGGACACCGACCGCCTGCGCCGCGTCATTGCCGAGGCCTGCAGCGACCTCGAGAACTGCGATCCGGAGCGCATCTACAGCGACACCCTGCGCAGCCTGTTCGACGGCATGGCCGAGAAGGATGTGCAGCCGATGCTGGTGATGAGCGCGCGCTCGCTGATCGACATCGAACCCGACTACTCCCGCGCCGCGGCCCGCCTGCTGCTCGACAGCCTGCGCCGCGAGGCCCTGACCTTCCTCGGCGACGGCGCGCCCACGGCCACCCACCAGGAAATGACCGCGCGCTACCCCGAGTACTTCGCCCACTACATCAAGAAGGGCGCTGAACTGGAGCTGCTCGACACCGAACTGCTGAAGTTCGACCTGGCGCGCCTCGGCGCGGCGCTCAAACCCGAGCGTGACCACCTGTTCACCTACCTCGGGCTGCAGACCCTCTACGACCGCTACTTCATCCACCATCACGACACCCGCTTCGAGCTGCCGCAGGCCTTCTTCATGCGCGTTGCGATGGGGCTGGCGATCAACGAGGTGGACCGCGAGGGCCGCGCCATCGAGTTCTACAACCTGCTCTCCTCCTTCGACTTCATGAGCAGCACGCCAACCCTGTTCAACTCCGGCACCCTGCGGCCGCAGTTGTCTTCCTGCTACCTGACCACCGTGCCCGACGACCTCGACGGCATCTTCAGCGCAATCAAGGACGACGCCCTGCTGTCCAAGTTCGCCGGCGGGCTGGGCAACGACTGGACCCGCGTGCGCGGCCTCGGTTCGCACATCAAGGGCACCAACGGCAAGTCCCAGGGCGTGGTGCCCTTCCTCAAGGTCGCCAACGACACCGCCGTGGCGGTCAACCAGGGCGGCAAGCGCAAGGGCGCGATGTGCGCCTATCTCGAGACCTGGCATCTCGACATCGAGGACTTCCTCGAGCTGCGCAAGAACACCGGCGACGAGCGCCGCCGCACCCACGACATGAACACCGCCAACTGGATCCCCGACCTGTTCATGAAACGGGTGGCCGAGGACGGCGACTGGACCCTGTTCTCGCCCAACGATGTGCCCGACCTGCACGATCTCTACGGCATGCGCTTCGAGAAGCGCTACCGCGAATACGAGGAGAAGGCCGACCGCGGCGAACTGCCGCTGTTCAAGCGCGTCAAGGCCCAGGACCTGTGGCGCAAGATGCTCGGCATGCTGTTCGAGACCGGCCATCCCTGGATCACCTTCAAGGATCCCTGCAACCTGCGCTCGCCGCAGCAGCATGTCGGCGTCGTGCACTCCTCCAACCTGTGCACCGAGATCACCCTCAACACCTCCGACACCGAGATCGCCGTGTGCAACCTCGGTTCGGTCAACCTGCCGCAGCATGTCGGCGAGAACGGGCTCGACCTGGAGAAACTCGAGCGCACCATCAACACCGCGATGCGCATGCTCGACAATGTCATCGACTACAACTACTACAGCGTGCCCCAGGCACGCATCTCCAACCTGCGTCACCGCCCGGTGGGCCTCGGCGTGATGGGCTTCCAGGACGCGCTGTTCAAGCAGCATATTCCCTACAGCTCGCTCGAGGCCATCGAGTTCGCCGACCAGTCGATGGAAGCGGTCAGCTACTACGCGATCAAGGCCTCCACCAACCTGGCCGAGGAACGCGGCAGCTACTCCAGCTTCCCCAACTCGCTGTGGAGCCAGGGCGTGCTGCCGATCGACTCGATCCAGAACCTCAAGGACGCGCGCGGCGACTACCTGCAGCAGGACATGAGCTGGACCATGAACTGGGACAGCCTGCGCGAGCGCGTGATGACCGTCGGCATGCGCAACTCCAACACCATGGCGATCGCGCCGACCGCGACCATCTCCAACATCTGCGGCGTGTCGCAGTCGATCGAGCCGATCTACCAGAACCTGTTCGTCAAATCCAACCTGTCGGGCGAGTTCACGGTCATCAACGAATACCTGGTGCGCGACCTCAAGGAGCGCGGGCTGTGGGACGAGGTCATGATCAACGACCTCAAGTACTACGACGGCAGCGTGCAGCAGATCGACCGCGTGCCCGACGACCTCAAGCAGCTCTATGCCACCGCCTTCGAGATGGATTCGCGCTGGCTGGTCGAGGCCGCCTCGCGGCGCCAGAAATGGATCGACCAGGGCCAGTCCCTGAACCTCTACATGGCCGAGCCTTCCGGCAAGAAGCTCGACAACCTGTACAAGCTGGCCTGGGTGCGCGGTCTCAAGACCACCTATTACCTGCGCTCCCTCGGCGCCACCGCGGTGGAGAAGACCTCCACCGAGGATCGCGAGGAAGCCGCCCCGGCGGAATCGCCCAAGGCCTGCTCGATCCTCGATCCGGATTGCGAAGCCTGCCAATAACCGCCCGGCCACCACAATGTTATTACGAGTCGGCGGCGGTCCAGGTCAGGGGTGTCGGTGGCAAGGAGGCCACCGTCAAGCCCCCAGGGACGGGTTTACGGCGTTTCCTGACCTGGGCCGCCGGTGACCCGAAACGAAGATTATTACTTGGCTGAAATACACCAGCCTTGCGTTCAAAACGACACGACCGAGACAAGAGAGGAAACACCATGCTGAACTGGGACGATCCCCTGGCCCCGACGCCCGCACAGACCCCGGCACAATCCAAGCCCGCGCCCGAAGCGCCCGTCGCAAGCCCGGCTGCCGCCGAAGCTCCGCAGCCAGATGAAGCCCTGCCGCTGCATCCGGCCAAGGCCGATGCCACCATCGGCGAAAAGGCCGCCCGCGCCGACGAGCAACCGGCCGCGCCCGCAGCGCCGGAGATGCCGCCCATCGCCAAGCCCGAGATCCGCCGCCCGCAGATCAACCCGGTGGCCGCCAAGCCGATCAACCCGGAAGACAAGCGCGTGGTCAACGGCATGGCCGACATCAACCAGCTGGCGCCCTTCAAGTACCCCTGGGCCTGGGAATACTTCCTCAACGCCAACAAGAACCACTGGACGCCGCTGGACATCAACATGTCCCAGGACATCCACGACTACAACCACAAGCTGACGCTGGAAGAGCGTCATGTGTACGAGAATGTGCTCTCCTACCTGACCACTTCCGACATCCTCGCGATGCGCAACATCGGCCTCGCGGTGATGGAGAAAATGACCGCGCCCGAGCTGCAGATCTATCAGGCGCGTCAGGTATACGAGGAATCCATGCACACCTGGACCTACCAGCACTGCATCGAAACCCTCGGCCTCGACCAGGGCGAGATCTACAACCGCTACCGCGTGGTGCCCGAGATCCATCACAAGATCAACCTCTGCAACAGCAAGCTCGAATCCGTGCTGCGCGCAGACATCGATCTCACCGACCGCGACGAACTGGAAAACTTCGTCATGGCCTACACCTTCTTCGCCGGCGTGTTCGAAGGCACCTGGTTCTACAACGGCTTCACCCCCATCTTCGCGCTGCAACGCCGCGGGCTGATGAAGGGCACGGCCGAACAGTTCCAGTACATCATGCGCGACGAGGTACTGCACGCCTCCTTCGGCATCCGCGTCTGCAACCAGATCATCACCGAGGAAAAGCTCAAGCTCGACCCGGTCGCCATCCAGCACATGTGGGAAGAAGCCGAGGCCGCGGAAGAAGCCTACGCCCGCTTCCTGATGCCCGATCCCATCCTCGGCTACAGCGCCGAAGATCACATCGCCCAGTTCCGCTATGTCGCCAACCGGCGCGCGCGCAAGCTCAACCACAAGGAACCCTTCCCCGGCGCCCAGAACGCCCTGCCCTGGCTCGACGAGCAGGCCAACCTGAAGAAGGAAAAGAACTTCTTCGAAACCCGCGTCACCGAGTATCAGACCGGCGGGGCATTGAGCTGGGATTGAGGCAAACTCACCGATCCGCTGACCGGGTATGGAACTGCAACCTCTCCTCCAGATCTTCGGAGCGGTTTTCATTCTTGTCGGCCTGGCGACGGCCCTGCTGTTCCTTGGCCGCATCCGCAAGGCCCGGGCCAGCCGCCATTGGCCAACGGTGACGGGAGAGCTGATTCAGGCCGACTTGCGGCGTGTGGAGGTGGAAGTCACGATCCGTGACCACGCAAGCGCCCTGGTCACGGATTTCCGGTATCGCTATCGGGTCAAGGGACAGGGTTTCGAGGGCCACCGCGTAACCTTTTCCGATCTCGTCAACAAGCGCAAGGGGAGCCTGGAACGCTTGCGGGACGAGTTCCGCAAGCAGAAGTCCATACGCGTTTACTACAACCCGGAAAACCCTGGCGAATCGGTGTTGAAACCGGGCACCAGCCTCTACAACTATACACCGCTGATCACTTCACTCGCCTTCATCGCCTGTGGTTTGTTCATTGCCCTCTATCTGCCGGATCTGGTCAGCCGCTGACCTGCCATATCCTGATCAGCCGCGGTTCGGATCACCTTCGGAGCCTTCGAAGGGTACTCCACCCTGGGCATAGCAGGCCTTTTCCGACAGGAACAGCCATCCCTTGCCCTTGCAGCTGTTTTGCCCGGTGCAGCTGTTGAGGGCGGAGCTGCAAGCCGAAGTCCCCTTGCAGCTGTTGGCGCCCCAGCACTTGATGTCGTCCTTGCCGGCCGTGGGCGCGAGGGCATCCACCGACTTGTAGAGACCGTAGAACACGCCTGCCGAGGCAATGGCAAGAGCGGTTCCCGTCGCCCGGCGCCGGCCGAGGTTGTTGCAAGCCCCGGCCGGAGTTTCGAGGGTCTCCATCGCACAATGGCCCTGGCGACGGCCATTGACAAAATCCCACAGGCTGCCGGCGACGAACAGCAGCAGCGAAAGAACCACCGCCCAGACCATCAGATAAAGCCCCGTAACCAGCAGGAACATCAGCAGAATACCGGCGCCCCCGGCAACAGCGCTGAGCCAGAAAGGTCGCTGGTCGCCATGCCTTCGCGCCGTGCCATGGAGCAGCCACAGCGTGAACAGGACGAAGCCGGCGAACATCGGCATCAGGTAGGCATCGTTGATCAGAAAACCCAGGCCCACTGCTCCCACAGCCGCAAGCACAACCGGCAGGCCGAGGCAGCAGGCGGCCGCAAAGCCGGTTCCGAGAAGACCGGAAAACTGCTTGAGAAAATCTTTCATGGTTCTTATCCCGCGCAGCAGGAAAGCTGCGACACATCCTTGCTAAAGGTCTGGGCACAGAGCTTGAGGCCTTCCGCCCAGGTCAGGTACGGAAACAGCTCGTTGGCCAGATCCTGCGTGGTCATCCGGTTGCGGATGGCCAATACCGCGGTCTGAATCATCTCGCCCGCCTCGGGGGCCAGGATCTGCGCACCGAGGATGCGACCACTGCCAGCCTCGGCTACCAGTTTGACGAAGCCTCGGGTTTCGAAATTGGCCAAGGCCCGGGGCACATTCTCGAGTTCCAGCACGCGACTGTCGGTCTCGATATCGACGGCATGGGCCTGCTCTTCGCTGAGCCCCACGGTGGCCACCTGCGGATCGGTGAAGATCACCGCCGGCAGGGCCGAGAGATCCAGTGCTGCATCGCCACCGGTCATGTTGATGGCCGCACGGGTACCGGCTGCGGCAGCGACATAGACGAACTGGGGCATGTCACTGCAATCGCCGGCGGCAAATACCGTCGGTACTGAGCTGCGCATATGGTCATCGACAACAATGGCCCCGTTTTTTCGGGTCTCGACGCCGATGGCCTCGAGGTTCAGCGAACCGGTATTGGGCCTGCGCCCGGTGGCCACCAGCAGGCGGTCCCCACGGAATGGGCCATGAGCGGTCTCGACCTCGAACTGCTTTCCGTCATGGTTCACGCGCTCGATGCCGGCCTGCTCGATGACTTCGATCCCTTCCTCGCGGAAAGCTGCGGTCAGGCCTTCGCCCAGTAGCGGATCCTCGCGGAACAGCAGCCGACTACGCGCGAGAAGGGTCACCCGGGCACCCAGCCGGAGCCAGGCCTGAGCAATCTCCACCGCGATCACCGACGAACCGATCACCAACAGATGCTCGGGGGTCTCCTCCGCGAACAGGGCTTCGGTGGAGGTCCAGAAAGGGGTTTCCGCAAGCCCCGGTACCGGCGGCAGGGAGGGACTGGCTCCGCTGGCGACCAGAATGCGATCCGCCTGCAGGGTCCGGTTGCTGCCATCGGGCTGGCGGATCGCGAGGGTCCGGGCATCCACGAAACTGGCCTCGCCGTGCAGCAGTCGAATGGAAGGCCGGGATTCGAGGATATTCTCGTACTTGGCGGCACGCAGCTCCTCGACACGGGCTCGTTGCTGCTCGAGCAGGCGCAAACGGTCGATCCGGGGTTCCCGGTCGGCCAGGCCGTCGAAGGGATTGTGGCGTTGTTGCTGCGCCAGTTGCGCCGCACGGATCATGATCTTGGACGGAACACAACCGATGTTGACGCAGCTGCCGCCGATCACCTCGTTGCGCTCGATCAGTGTCACCTCGGCACCTTCATCGGCGGCGCGCAGGGCGGCGGCAAAGGCGGCGGAGCCGGTGCCGATGATGGCAATCTGCAGTTTCCCCCCCCCCTTCCTGATCGGTCCTTCATCCTCTTCGATCAGGCGGGCGCGGTAGCCCCGGCTGGCCACGGCATCGAGCAGTTGCTGCAACGGCGTATCACCCTGAAGGGTGATCTCGGCGCGTTGTTGCGGGTAGGAAACGCGCGCATCCACGCCTTCGAGGGCGTTCAGGGCCTGTTCGGCGCTGGCGGCGCAATGGTCGCAGGTCATTCCCTCGACATTCAGTTCGATCTTGTGCATGGCGGGTTCCGGTAGTGGTTTGGAACCAGCCTACACTCCGTACTGGACTACGGAGTCAAGCCCGCCTCAGCTCCCGGGCTCCGGATCGCGGGATATCGAATAGATGATCGGGCAGGCCTCGCCTTCCCGGCGGGTTTCGCAGTGCTCGATCAGGTGCTCCAGGGTTTTCTGAATACCGACCAGATCCTCGATCTTCTTGCGCACCAGCTCCAGCTTGGCGCCGGCGAGGGCGCGGGTCTCGGAACACTGCTGCTCGCCGAGTTGCAGCAGCGACTCGATCTCACGCAGCGTGAAGCCCAGTTCCTGGGCGCGCTTGATGAAGCGGATCTGCGAGATGGTCTGCTCCGGGTAGTGGCGGTAGCCCTCGAGCGGTTTCGGCGGTTCCTCGACCAACCCGCGCCGCTGGTAGTAGCGAATGGTCTCGATGCCGACACCGGCCAGACGGGCGGCACGACTGATGGTGGTTTTCTCTGTATTCATGACCGCACCCACTCCGCATACTTGAACGTTTGAAGGACGAGGCCGGGGAAAGTTCTATTCCGACGCCGCCTTGCGAATCGCCTGCGCCAGGCCTTCGACATCTTCCATGCGGGTTTCCGGGTTCATGAACACGGCTCGCAGGTGCCAGCGGTCGTTGATGCGGGCCGTGGACAGATGGAAGTCACCAGCCTTGATCAGGCGGTCGCGCAGCGCCAGGTGTTCCTTGTTCCAGTCGGCATAGGCGAAGCACAGGATATTGCTCTGGGGTTTGGCCGGGCAGCTGAAATCCGGTTGTTCATCGAAATATCGCCAGGCTTGCTGCGCCAGGGCCGTCTGCTCCTCCACGTAGCGGGCCAGCCCGGTCTCGCCCAGCGCCGCAACCACCAGGTAGAGCTTGAGACCGAGCGCAGCCTTGGTGCATTCGACAGTGCGCTGGATCAGATCGACGCCGGGCTGCTGCTTGTCGTGGAACAGATAGCTGGCTTCCTGCTCGAAAGCCTGGTCCAGCCAGCGGTGATCGCGCACCAGCACGGCGGCGCACAGCGGCGGTGTCAACAG
>WGBK01000112.1 GCA_015494335.1 Gammaproteobacteria bacterium
GCCGCGACTGATCGTCATCGCCGACCAGTTGCAGATGGTCGGCGATCGGGTGCGTCGGGAAGGCGCGCAGGTCATCATCGCCTCCACCCGCCGTCTGCCGCCGGATGGTCTGGATCCGCGCATCAAGAGCCGCAACTACCTCAACCACGTGCTGGCGCGCATCGAGGCCAACCGCGCCGGCGCCGACGAGGCGATCCTGCTCAATGCCCAGGGCCGGGTCACGGAAGGCACCGTGGACAACCTGTTCATCGTCAAGCAGGGGGTATTGCGCACGCCGCCGGTCAGCGACGGTGCCCTTGCCGGCATCACCCGCGCACTGCTGCTCGAACTGGCGCGGGAGCAGTCGATTCCGACCGAGGAGACGAGCCTCACGGCCTATGACCTGCATTGCGCCGATGAATGCTTCCTCAGCGGCACCGGCGCCGAGCTGATCCCGGTACGCAGCATCGACGGGCGTGATATGAGCATCTGTCCGGGACCGGTTTTCGAAACCCTGCGAGAGGCCTTTCAACGGGCGGTTGAACAGGAAGTAGAGGCCTGATTCGAACTCGGTATCCCTGATCGACGCCTTGCACCTTGTCAGGTGGCTTTTGCCTTGAGCGGGAAACGCTCCGGGTGCTCAATGATTTCCTCGCTCAGGTCAACATCGATATCCGGCCAGTAATAGTGGCCGGGAGACTGCTCTTCAACATGGAGAACCGCTTTAATCGGTTGATCCTTGAACCAGGGAAAATCCTCATAGGACAGGAACAGCTCCTTGTTTCGAGTCAGCAGCCAAAGGCCATGTGCGGATATGTTTGTGACCTCAACGGCTGAAGAAATTTTTCCATGCGCTGACAAGCTCATGATAATGAACCTCGATAAGTGACTCTATTTCGCCCAGTTGCTTTCGAGAGTAACGATGGTTCCTGGCCAATTCAATCTCCGGCTCCAGCCAGAACTTTGCCTCGCCGTCTCCGGATATTACATGAACATGCATGCGATCTTCTTCTCGGGAAAAGAAGAAAAACCTGTACCCGCCTTCCTTGAAAACCGTTGGACTCATCGAATTGATCTCGAGCCGTTTCACTCCTCCCAGCGCGCGGCGGCCTCGTCGTCGCTGTGTCGTGCCTCGACCCAGGCCTCGCCGTCGGTGGTGATTTCCTTCTTCCAGAAGGGGGCGCGGGTCTTCAGGTAGTCCATCAGAAATTCGCAGGCCTCGAAGGCATCGCGCCGGTGGGCCGAGATAACGACCACGGCAACGATGGCCTCGCCGACGGCGAGGCGTCCCACGCGATGAACGATGGCGAGGTCGTCGATATCCCAGCGTTGCCGGGCCTGCCCGGCAATCTCCTGCAGGGCCTTTTCGGTCATCGCCGGGTAATGCTCGAGTTCCAGCGCCAGCAGGTTTTGCGCCTCGGAGCGGTCTCGCACGCGGCCGGTGAAGCTGACTACGGCGCCGATGTCCTTGCGCGGACCGATCAGCGCACGTCCCAGGGCTTCGACATCGAAATCCCGTTCCTGTACCGAGATGAGCATGCTCAGCCTCCGGTCACCGGCGGAAAGAAGGCGATCTCGTCGCCGTCCGCAACCGGATGATCGTCCTCGGCCATCTGCTGGTTGACCGAGGCCAGCAGACGGCCCTGGCCAAAGGCCTCGGCCCAGTATCCGCCGCGCCCGGCCAGGTGCCGGCGCAGCCCGCCTACGCTGCTCAGGCCCTCGGGCAAGTCGAGGTCTTCGGAGGATTGGCCTACGGCTTCCCGCAGACTGGCAAAATAGAGGATCTGTACACTCATGGCTCAGGCAATCAGATCGCGAAAGGCATAATAGTTGATGATGTCACCGGGCTTGACCACGCTGTCCTCGGGAATCTCCACCAGGCCGTCGGCCCAGCTGGTGGACATCAGCACGCCGGAACTCTGGTTGGGGTAGATCTCTGCGGACAGGACGCCCCCCTCATCGCGCCGCAGACGCGCGCGGGCAAACTCGCGACGGCTGTCGGGCCGGGGCCAGTCGAAGGC
>WGBK01000113.1 GCA_015494335.1 Gammaproteobacteria bacterium
AGCTGTACCTGGCTTCGATGGCCGGGGTGAAGATCGAGCTGATCATTCGCGATACCTGTCGTATCCGTCCCGGCATCCAGGGTCTGTCCGACAATATTTCGGTGATCTCCATTGTCGGCCGCTTCCTCGAGCACAGTCGCATCTACTATTTCCGCAACGGCGGCGAGGAAGAGTTCTACATCGGCTCGGCGGACCTGATGACGCGCAACCTCGAGCATCGCGTCGAGGTGCTGACGCCGGTTTGTCTGAAGGAGCACAAGGAGGAATGCCGCACCATCCTCAACGCCTGTCTCAACGACCAGGTCAATGCCTGGGAGATGCAGCCCGACGGTAGTTACATCAAGCGCCACAACGACGATCCCAATGCCATCGGCGCGCAACAGCGCATGATTCTGCTGGCGCGGGAACGCAGCAAGCTGGCGCGCGAGCACAAGAACCTGAAATTCCGCTTCGCCTCGCGCAAGCACCGCAATCGCTGAGCCGGCGTCGCATCCATGATCAACACCAAACGCCAGCTGGCGGCCATCGATCTGGGTTCGAACAGCTTTCACATGGTGGTGGCGCGGGTGCAGAACGGCCAGCTGCATACCATCGACAAGATCAAGGAAATGGTGCGCCTGGCCGAGGGCCTGGACGAGCACAACCTGCTCAGCGAGGAGAAGATGGAAGAGGCGCTGGCCTGCCTGCGCCGCTTCGGTCAGCGCATCAAGGACCTGCCGCCGGAGAATGTCGCCGCTGTCGGCACCAATACCCTGCGCAAGGCGCACAATTCCTGGCAGTTCCTGCTGCGCGCCGAGCAGGCACTGGGCTTCCCGATCAGCATCGTCGCCGGTCAGGAGGAAGCGCGCCTGGTCTATCAGGGCGTGGCCCATACCCTGGCGCAGACCGAGGACTACCGGCTGGTCATCGATATCGGCGGCGGCAGCACCGAATTCATCATCGGCAAGGCCTACCAGCCGATGCTGATGGAAAGCCTCGGCATGGGCTGTGTCAGTTTCACGCGCAAGTGGTTCGGCGACGGGGTGATTACCGAACAACGCCTGCGCAGCGCCATCATCGACGGCCGTCGCAAGCTGGAATGGATCAGCGATGCCTATCTCGAGCACGGCTGGCAGGAGACCATCGGCTCTTCCGGCACCATCAAGGCGATCTCCAAGGTGCTGCGCGACGACTATGGCACCGATGGCTGGATCGACTACCCGCACCTGCGCAAGCTGGCGGATCTGTTCGTAACCGCCGGGCGCATCGATCACATCGTGCTCAACGGCCTGCCGGAGAACCGCGCACCGGTCATCATCGGCGGACTCTGCGTGCTGATGGCGGCCTTCGAGGAACTGCACATCGAGCGCATGATGGCTTCCGACGGCGCCCTGCGCGAAGGCCTGCTCAACGACATGATCGAGACCTCCCACGGTCACGACATTCGCGATGAAACCGTGCGTGATTTCGAGCTGCGCTATCACATCGATACCGCCCAGGCCGGTCGCATCGCCTTCACCGCCCTGCAACTGCACGACCAGATCGGCCTGCCGAAAGATCAACCCACGCGAAAGCTGTTGCACTGGGCGGCAAGACTGCACGAGGTCGGCCTGTCGATCTCCCACAGCAATTATCCGAATCACAGTGGGTATATCATCGAGCAATCGGACATGCCCGGTTTCTCGCGCGAGAAGCAGAACCTGCTCGGCCTGCTGATGCGCCTGCAACGCGGCAAGTTGCGCATGGAGCTGATCGAAGCCATGCCGAGGCTGCCGGAGGATTTCGATCTGATCCTGATCCTGCTGCGCCTGGCCATCATTCTCGAACGCGGACGGGACTGGGACAGCCAGCGCAAGCTGAAGCTGAAGCGAAAGGGGCGCAAGCTGAAGCTGAAATTCCCCGAACACTACCTGGAGGAACACCCGCTGACCGAGGCGGATCTGAACCAGGAACGCCTGGAAGTCGAGAAGCTGGGTTACAAGCTCAAGATTCGATGAGCGGTGCCACTGGCATCGCCTTTGCTGCGGGTCTGAGTCTTGGCCTGTCGCTGATCGTGGCTATCGGAGCGCAGAATGCCTTCGTGCTGCGCCAGGGACTGAAACGGGAAGGTCTGTTTCTGGTTTGCCTGGTCTGTGCGCTGTCCGACGCCTTGCTGATTCTGGCCGGCGTGTTCGGTTTCCATCGACTGCTGCTGCAATGGCCGCAACTGGAGGAACTGGCCCGCCTGGGCGGCGGCCTGTTCCTGTTGGGCTTCGGGCTGCGCAGCCTGTGGGCTGCCTGGAAGGGCGGGGCAGGGCTGCAGCCTTCGGATGCCCCGGCGAAATCCTCGCTCGGTATTCTGGCCATGACCCTGGCCTTCACCTGGCTCAACCCCCATGTCTATCTGGATACCCTGGTGCTGATGGGGTCGGTCTCCACACGCTTTGCGGACCAACGACCGGCCTTCGCCTTCGGGGCCATGGTCGCCTCGTTCCTGTTTTTCTTCGGACTGGGATACGGGGCGCGTCTGCTGGCGCCCGTCCTGTGTCACCCCCGTGCCTGGCAGTTGCTGGATCTGCTGATAGCCGGGGTCATGCTGACGCTGGCCTGGGGATTGCTGACCGCCGGGGGTGGCTCTCAGCTCTTGTAGCCGATGCGGAAACCGCCCCAGTGCTTGCCGTTGACATAGACCGGCACGGACAGGTCGTGCATGACCTCGCCGGTGTCGCGCTTGTAAGTCTGCAGCAACAGCTTGTGGGTATGGCTGCCGCAGCGCGCGCCGGTACGGTCATCGAAGATGCGCTTGGTGCGGTTGCCGGCCAGGTCCTTTTCCGGGTCGCCGGTCAGCGGCTGGCTGAAGCGGTTGTTGTGAGTTGGCACATAGCCCTTCGGATCGGTGGCGATGGCATAGGCGATGAACGGATACTGTTCGAGGATCGGCTCCTGAATCCCCGGCAACAGCTTGTCGGCGAAGCGGTCGTAACGGGTGTGATACTTGGTCGGCTGACTGCCTTCGATGGGCTGGTAGTTGCGGTCGAACAGGTCGCTCTCGCTGATCTCGCCGCGGTCGATGGCCTGCTCGAACTCCTTGCCGATTCGTGCCGCAGCCTGCTCGGCGATGCGATAGACCTCCTGGTGAATGCCCTCGATTTCCAGCTCCGCCAGTGATGCGTTGGCCTGTTCGGCCATCTCGGTGAATTTCTCGGCTTCCCGATCCAGTTCGTGGACATGCTGGGTGCTGGCCGACAGCTCGCGGTTGATGGCCGAAACCGATTCGTTGATCTTCTGCAGGTGGTCGTGGTTTTCGCGAGCATGTTCGGCGATGGAACCGATGCGCTGCTCGACGCCGGAGACTTTCTCCGTCACGCTGCCGAGGATGCCTTCGATCGAGCTGATGGAGTCCGTTCCCTCGCGCACTTCCTCGGCCAGTTGGCGGAACAGGGTCACCACCTCGCTGGTCTGGGCGTGGTTGGCCTCGATGATGCGCGCCACCTCGCCGGTGGCCTCGGTGGTGCGGGCGGCCAGAGAGCGCACCTCGTCCGCCACCACGGCAAAGCCGCGACCCATTTCGCCGGCGCGTGCGGCCTCGATGGCGGCATTCAGCGCCAGCAGATTGGTTTGCTCGGCGATCTCGTCGATGACCTGGGTCACGGCCTTGATCTTGTCGGAGTTGGCGCTCAGGGCCTCGATGCTGCTGTAGGCGTTTTCGGTATTCTCGAGGATCTTCGAGATCCTGCCGTGGGTCAGTTGCAGCACCTGTCGCCCCTGTTCGCTGTCGAGACGGGCTTCCTTCGAGTAATTGCGGGCTTCCTCGGAATGCTCGGCCACCTGCTGCCCCAACCCGGTGATGATCTGCGTTGAATCCGCCACCTGACCGACTTCCCGTGCCTGGCCATCGAGTTTCTGACTCAATTGCGAGACCGAATGGGATACCTCGGCGGCGGAGATGGCGCTGTGGCTGGAGGTCTGCGACAGGCGTTTCGCCGATTCGCGGAAATCGCTCAGCAGTGCGCTGACCCGAGCCATCGGCGCAAGCAGGGCCGGCTGTTTCTGTTGCAGTTGCTCGAGTTCGGCGGCCGCTTCTTCGGGCTGGTCGTTGCTGGCCATCCGCAGCAATAGTTCCTGTGCCCTGTGCAGCGGGTTGAACATGTAGAAATAGAACCAGCTGAAGCCGACGGTCATGGCCAGCAGGGCGCTGAGGGTAAACCAGAAGGTGTGGGCCGGATCCATGTCGTTGAGGACATGGACTCCCAGATTGAACAGGACCAGGGCAGCGAGGGTTATCAGAAAGGGCTTGGCGAGTAGCTTGATCAAATCCATTGTGTGTTGCGGCCTTTGTTCTCTTGTTGTCGGTTATCCGGAGTGTAGATCAGTCTTGCAAATTTGCCCGGTTCCGCGGCTTGGGAATTACAAACCAACCCGGGATGGCCTATAATTCGTTCAATACATCAATAATCCTACGGAATTGTATCTACATGGAAGGCAAGCAAACCCGATCCAGGTCCACCACCGGCACGGAAACTCCTTCCGCGGACGCCGACAGCGGGGACAATGTCGACAAGATCCGCGATATCCTGTTCGGACAGCAACTGAGAGAGTTCGAACGCAAGTTTCAGCAGATCGAAGCCCGCCTCAACGAAGACCTGGAGGCCCTGCGCGGGGACCTGGGGCAACAGGGGGAATCCATGCAGGCCTATATCGACAGTGAAGTCGGTATTCTCGACGGCAAGTTGAAGAGCGAGAGCGATACGCGGCAAAAGCAGCTCGACGACCTGCAGGATGAGCTGAAGAAGACCTCACGCCAGATCGGTGCCCGTATCAACGACCTGAGCGAACAACTGGCCGAGCAGGGGCGCGAGTACAACCAGAAACTGCTCAAGCTGAAGCAGGACATTTCAGCGGAATTGAAGAAGACCGGCAACGGCCTGCGCGAGCGCATGGACGAACGCTATCGCGAACTGTCCGAAGGCAAGGTGAACCGTTCGGCGCTGGCCGAAATGCTGACCACTCTGGCACTGCAGCTGAGCGACGAAGAAGCGCGGGACTGAGGCGGGAGACCGGGCTTGATGCAATGCGTCGATCATGACTGACAGCCCGGCGAAAGGGGAAGACCTGGAAGCCCTCAAGGGCCTGTTTCTCGGCGAGGATCTCGAGCGCCTTCGTCGCATCGACGAGGAATCCCGAAACCCGGAAGAACGCCTGCGGCGGCTGTCCGAGCTGCTGCCGCTGGCACTCAAGCGCCTCGAGAGGCGCGGCGAACTCAACGAAAGCCTGGCCCCCACGGTGGAAGCCGTGGTACGCCTGCTGATCCAGCGCGACAGCCAGCGTTTTGCCGATACCCTGTATCCGGCCATCGGTCCGGCGATCCGCCGCTCCATTTCAGAAACCATCCGCCAGTTGCTGCGCAATCTCAATCAGGCGCTGGAAGTGGGGCTATCCTGGCAGGGCCTGAAATGGCGTCTCGAGGCCTGGCGCAGTGGCATGCCCTACGGCCAGGTGGTGATGCTGCACAGCCTCGATTACCGCGTCGAACAGGTCTTCCTGATCCATCGCCAGACCGGCTTGTTGCTGGGGCATGTCCAGGCCGGCGGAGTACAGTATCGCGATCCCGACATGGTGTCCTCGATGCTCGGGGCAATCGGCGATTTCATCCACGATTCCTTTTCCGCCGAGAGCGACGGGCAACTGGGGCAGATTGGTTTTGGTGATCTGTCGATTCTCATCGAACAGGGCCCCGATCTGTTGCTCGCGGTGGCGGTACGCGGCGATCCGCCCGGTCAGTTGCGGGAACAGATGCAACAGGTGCTGGAAGACATCCAGCGCCGCTATGCCAATGTTCTCGACGGTTTCGACGGCGACATGTCCGTCTTCAGTGCGCTCGAAGGTTTGCTTGAGCCCTTGTTGCAGCAACAGCTCAAGAACCCGAAGGGGGATCGCCGTTGGCACCTGTCGATGAAGGCGCGGCTGATCGGCCTGGCGCTGATGCTGGTGTTGCTGATGTGGGGTGTCGACCGCTGGTGGTGGCAGCGCCAGCAGGAGGACTTTCTGCTGCGGTTGCGCGAGGAGCCGGGCCTGGTGGTGACTTCGGTGGTGGAAGAGGGCGACCGACTCCGTATCCATGGCCTGCGTGATCCCCTGGCCCGCGACCCGGCAGAACTGTTGCGGCAGACCGTGCTCGACCCCGGTAATATCCAGCTCGATTTTGCCGCCTTCCAGTCCCTGCAGCCGCAATTCGTACATCGACGGTTGCTGCGCGCAACCGAGCCGCCGGACAGCGTGCGTATGCGGGTTTCGGACGGGCGCCTGATTGTCAGCGGACTGGCCGACGAGGACTGGATCCGTCGTTTCCGCGATCGCGCGGCCCTGCTGGCCGGCGCGGCCGAGATCGACACGAGCGGGTTGTTGCTTTCGCAAATCGATCTTTCCCCTTTGCAGGCGCCGGATACGGTGCAGCTCGATTTTGATCCGAAAACCGGCCTGCTGGTGGCGCGTGGCGTAGCGCCGGAGAGCTGGCTCGAAAGGGCGAAGCAGGTGGTCGATGACCTGCCCGGGGTGCGGCGTTTCGATACCCGCTCACTGCAGCTGATCCCCGATCCGTCCCGTTTCGATCCGCCGCCCACGGTTGAGCTGCGTTTCGACCAGGGTGTGCTTCGTGTTTCGGGCGAGGCCGGAAACGACTGGATCGCCACACTGAAACGCAAGCTCGCCGAATACCCGGCGATCCGTTCCCTCGACACCTCGAAACTGGTCAACCTCGACGAACAGCGCCTGGAAGCCGCGAAAACGGAACTGGAACAGCTGAACATCCTGTTCGACTCGGCGCTGTCCTTCAATCTGAGCGATCAGAGGCAACTGGATCGTGCGGCGGAATTAAGTCTCGAGTTGGTACGCCTGGCGCGAAGCCTGAAGCGGCCGCTGCGCATCGTGCTGCAGGGTCACACGGATTCCACCGGCAGCTTCGAGGACAATCGCCTGCTGAGTCTGGATCGAGCGGATTTCGTGGCTCAGCAGCTGTTTCTCGCGGGGGTTCCGCCAACAGCGATCCGTATCCAGGGCATCCAGCGCCTGGCAGCGCCGGAGCATTCCGCCGAGGAAAGGCGCTTCAACCGGCGGGTGTCCTTCACGGTGGAGCTGCTGTCAACCGAGGCCGATGGGCCTTCCGGTCGGACGGAATGATGACTGGTGCACTTTTTTGCAA
>WGBK01000114.1 GCA_015494335.1 Gammaproteobacteria bacterium
CCCACGACATCGCCAACCTGATCGAAAGGCACCGCATCGATCCCGCACGACTGATCATCGAGCTGACCGAAACTGCCGCCGTATCCGACATCGCCGACGCCCAGCGCTTCATCGAGCTGATGCACCGCACCGGTTGCCGGGTCTACCTGGACGATTTCGGCGCCGGATTCTCCACCTTCTCCTACCTCAAGCACATCAACGCGGACGCACTCAAGTTCGACGGCCAGTTCATCGTCAACCTGAGCAACGATCACGCCAACCAGATTTTCGTCAAGTCCATGGTCACCATTGCCCGGGGCCTGGGCAAGAAAACGGTGGCAGAATTCGTCGAGGATGCGGATACGCTGCGCCTGCTGCGGGAGTTCGGTGTCGACATGGCGCAGGGCTACCATGTCCACAAGCCCTCGGCCACCCGCCTGTAGGCGGGGACCGAGGCAAGGAACAGGGAATATCAGCGGGTGTAGAGCATGTCCCCGCCCGGGGCGGCCTTGTGGCAGGCAATGCAACCCTTCGGCATGCCCTTGGCGACCCGTCCAGCCAACTGCATGCCCTTGGGGTTGGTGAACAGGCTGCCGTCAGGCTTGTACTTGACCCAGAACCAGTCCTGATCCTCGGTGTCGTAGCCCTTCTCGCGTTTGAACATCACCGTCACCGCCTTCAACCAGGCCTTGCGGTCCGCCGCCACCTTGTCCGCGGTGATCCCGGGTCCGCCATAGTTGCGCTTGACGATGACCTCGCCCTGGTGCCCCCTGACGGTCACGCGGTCCGACAGGTTTTCCAGCATCGCCCCATGAGGGTGCGTGCCGGTGTAGACCCGGTCCGGCTTCGCCGCTGGGCCGACCAGTCGCGCCCGCTCCAGTGCCGACCACAGCTCGCGGGAATAGGCGATACTGTCCGCATCACCAAAGGGGGCCTGCCCCTGCATCATCATCCCGCCCGACCGGGGCTTCATCCCGTCGTCGTTCATCGACGAGGCCGAACAGCCCGCCAGCAACAGGCTCAGGCCGGAAAACAGCAACAACAGATTTCGCTTCTTCATGGTTCACCTCCAGGTGACATCGAGGCAGGCCTGGGCCTGCCAATGGGTCCCGTTGACCCGTTCATTGGCTGCACCGAAGGGAGCAGCCATACCGTTGAGTCCGGCAACAGGGCCTGGCCCATGTCTTCGGTCTCAAAGCGAATCCGTTTCACTACCCGGCCCCGGTCGGCATCGAGCAGCAGCAACTGCCCTTCGGCCGTGGCCACGGCCAGGCGATCATCATCCAGTAGAAAGCGATACTGTTGCGATTCGGCCACCGCAGTGGACCAGGCTCGCCGGAGATTGCGCAGGTCGAAGGCCTGCAGACGGCCCGCGTAATCGGCCCCGACCAGGCGATTGCCGGAGACCTGCAGATCAAACAACGGTGTATTCAGCGACCAGTCGACCACTCGACGGCCGTTTTTCGGATCGAGGCCCTGCAAGTGCGCATCGAAACTCGAGATCCACAGCAGTCCGCCGGCCAGCAGGGGATAGGTCACCAGCTCCTGTCCGGCCTCGAGCTCCCACAGCACCTCTCCGCTGGACGCATCCAGGGCCGTGACCCGCGCATTCGAACCGCCGGTGTACAGACGGGTACCGTCCAGCGCCGGGGGATAGATCCAGCCCGCCGACAATCGACGGCGCCACAGTTCCCGACCACTGTCCGTATCCAGGGCGCGCAGCCAGCCTCCCTGGTCGGCAAGAAACAGACGGGAACCCCCTGCGCGGGGTGCAAAAAGAAGATGTTCGTTTTCGAATCGAAACAGGGGTCGACCCGTGGCCAGACCGAAGCCGAAGGCCTGCCTGCCCCGGGTAATCCACAGACGCCCGTTCTGTTGCTGCAGCTCCGCCGGTGCCTCGATATCGTCCCGCTGCCACAGCAGCGCCATCGATGGCAGGCGATGGCAACGCAGCCGGTCCGTTATCCGGCACAGGATGGAGGACTCGCCCCCGCCCGGTTCGGCGGCAGCCTGGAGCGGATTCAGCAAGGCCGCCAGCAGCCACAGCCCGATCAGCCGAAAGGCCGGACGAGTGCTCCCAATCCCGGTAGCATGGCGGTTCATTTCGAGGCTCCTCCCGATCGCTGCGACCCGCCCGCCGGGGGTTCGGAGGGACAGGGCGGCGATACAGAGTCCGACCCCGAGACGTGCTACAGGTTCATCAGGACCAGCGGAACAGGCGCGCGGAAACCAAGAGCAAAAGCAGCGCCATGCCGCCGAGCAGGCCGATATCGCCCGCTACCTCGGCCAGGCCGGCGCCGTCGAGCATGATCCTGCGCGCGGCATCCACCAGCCAGGTCAGCGGCATCGCGCCGGAGATGGCCTGGGCCAGCGGGTTGGCGTTCTCCATCGAGAACCAAACGCCAGAGAAGATCATCATCGGCCAACTCAACAGGTTCAGCAGGCCGTCCGCGACCTCCTCGGTCTTCAGGCGCGTGGCCACGATCAGGCCCATGCTGGTGAGGCACAGGGCGCCGACGAAAAACACCGTCCCCAGCACCCACCAGGAACCGCGCATGACGAACCCGATCATCCAGTCGGCACCAACAAACACGGCCGTGGTGACGAAGGCGATGATCGTCAGGCGCGCCAGTACCTGGGCGCTGAGAAACTCCAGCGGCGTCAGCGGCGTGGCCTGCAGGCGCCGCAGCACCCCGTTCTTGCGATAGCGCACGACCACCCAGCCGACGCCCCAGAGACAGGAAAACATCATGTTCATCGCCAGCACGCCGGGCATCACCCAGTCCACATAGCGCAGATCCCTGCCCTCCACCTCGCCACGCCGGAAGCCCCCGGCCTCCACTTTCAGGGGCGACTTCAACAGCAACTCCTCCAGCACCCGGCTGCGTTCCGACAGCGCATTGATCCAGTAGCGCGGTGGCTGACGCGTGACATCCAGCAACAGGTCGTACTGGTGGCGCTGCAGCTTGCGCAGGGCCTGCTCCCTTTCCGCTACCGGCACCTCGACGACCTGAACGAAATCCTCCTGCAACAGCGGCAGCTCGATAGCCGCCGGTTCGCCGATCAAGGCCAGCGTGAACAGGGGCTTTTCGTCGCCCTGAAAGATGAAGGCGAAACCGGCCAGGATCAGCACCGGCATCAGCAGGTTCCAGGCCCAGGAAGCGGTATCCCGGTAGAATTCGCGCAAGCGCGCCGTGAGCACGGCCCATAATCGCTTGAGGCTGAAGTTCATCGTCATTTCCTCAGCGCATGGCCGGTCAGCTTGAGAAATAGGTCTTCCAGCGTCGGCGCGCTGATCTGGCAGTCCGACAGGCTGGCGCCGAGGCGTTCGAGCAACTGTATCGACTCCGGCACATCGTCGGTATAGAGCTCGTAGCGGCCGTCGCTGCGCTGTATCTGCGGCGGCAGTTCCAGGCTCGCGTCTATGGCCGAAAGGGGCAGGCGGATGATGGTGGACGGAAAATGCTCCCGCAACAGGCAATCCGGCTCGCCTTCGATAAGTATGCGCCCGTGATCGACGATGGCAATGCGATCACACAAGCGATAGGCCTCTTCCATGTAATGGGTGGTCAGGAGAATGGTCTTGCCGGCCTGCTTGATATCCTCGATCAGGCTCCAGAAATTGCGCCGTGATTGCGGATCGAGCCCGGTGGTCGGCTCGTCGAGAAACACCAGCGACGGGTCGTTGACCAGGGCGATGGCCAGCAACAGGCGTTGCCGCTGGCCGCCGGAGAGGCGCGCCGTATCCCGATCGATGAATTCCCCAAGATGGCACAGGCGCACTAGTTCGTCGATATCCGCATTGCGTTCGTAGAAGGCCGCGAACATACGCAGCGATTCGATCACCGTCTGTTTTTCCTGCAGCGCGGTATTCTGGAACTGAATACCAATCTCGTGCCGGAAGCCCTCGTCCACCGGCTCGCCCCGGTAGAGAATCTGCCCCTGGTCCGGCTCGATCAGACCCTCGAGCATCTCCATGGTCGTGGTCTTGCCAGCGCCATTGGGACCCAGTAGCCCGTAACAGCTGCCCGCCTCGACATCAAAGGAAATGCCATCGACAGCCCGCACCTCGGGGTATTGCTTGACCAGATCGATGGCCTGCAACAGAACGCTCATGGTATGCAAGGAAAAGTTGCCAAAGAAAACGGATTAGACCAGTTGCTCCTCCCGCTGTACAGCCGCAGCGACTGGAGTACAATCCATTTTTCTGCTGAATGCTTTGCCATGACCCGACTTCCCGCCACCCTGCAGGCCCTGGAAACCGGCCAGCCGCCCAAACCCGCCCTGCGCGATGAGCTGCGCCGACTGCCCGAGACCGCCTTGCCGCTGCAGAAATTCCTGCGTCAAGGCAACCGGGCGCTGCACGATCGACTGGAACCCGTGATCCTGCATTGCGAAGAGAAAGGGGATGGTTACGAACTGCGCTGCGAACTCTTTTTCCACAGCCTGATCAGCGGCTGCCAGTGCTCCGGCGATCTGAACCGGCTGCAGCGTATCGATGAATCGGTACAGCTGACTCTGCGCATCCATCGCCCGGACGGCGATGCCGAACTGCAGTTGCAGTTCGGCCCGGACTGAACCACCTCAGACCTCGGGCGTATCCCGCTGGCTCCACTCCCGGCGATTGATAGCGTAACCGGAAACCCGGCCGATGAAGGGCAGCGCCAGCATGCCGGGCAGGCGATCGACCCGGCGCGGATCCCGATACTTGTGAATGCCGATCTCCATGCCCTCGTGCCCCAGCCGCGGCTGGTCCCGGTAGGTGCCGAAGATGCGGTCCCACCAGGGCAGGCTGAAACCGAAGTTGCTGTTGGCCTCGTTGTCCTCCACCGAGTGATGCACACGGTGCATGTCCGGCGTCACCAGCAACCAGCGCAACACCCGATCCACCGACCCGGGCAGGCGCAGATTGCCGTGATTGAACATGGCGGTGGCATTGAGAATGATCTCGAACAGGATCACCCCGACCAGCGGCGGCCCCAGCAACAGAATGGTGGCGAACTTGATCAGCATCGACAGGATGATCTCTACGGTATGAAAGCGCGCCCCGGTGGTCACATCGTAATCCAGATCAGCATGATGAACGCGATGGAAGCGCCACAGCAGGGGCACTGCGTGGACCATGACATGCTGCAGGTAGATCACCAGATCCATGGTCACCACGGTGACCAGAATCGCCCAGCCCAATGGCAGCTCGTAATAGTTCAGCAGCCCCCAGCCCTGGCTGAAGGCGAAACCCGCCACACCCACGGCGGCGGCCGGAAACAGCAGGCGCAGCACGAAGCTGTTGAGAAACACCAACCCCAGGTTGTGGGGCCAGCGCTGCCAACGCGGCAGACGCAAGCGCCGTCGGGGGGATTTCAGCTCCCACAATGCCACCAACAGGAACACGCCGAAGAAGAAACCGAGCCGCAGCGGCATTTCGTTCGCGATCAACCAGTCATTCATGCCACAAAACCTCTATGCGTAGTACCCTGAACGCCGTGAGACAGGAAAAACTGCGGGAGATTCGAATCCCCTCGATACCACCCGGACATCCCCCGTCAGGGCCAAGTCATTTCCTGGGGCATTGTCCGATCGGAATACCTCGGCGGCATGGAGCCTACATGGATGGATTTATAGCGTTTTCCGATCAGGCAATACCCCAAAAGTTTCTTCAATCACTTTGCTTTGAATAACACCGCCCTGCTGCTCCCGTCTGCAATCGTTGACCCGGCCACTCTATACAAAGCACAAGGATAAATCACTCCACCAGCAGCAGCGACTCGGCATACCAGCCGCCGCGTTGCAGCAGTTCGGCATGGCGACCACGCTCGATGACGCGTCCCTGCTCCAGCACCAGGATCTCATCCATGTGGCGCAGGCCGGTCTGGCTGTGGGTCAGCAACAGCAGGGAACGCTCGTCCAGCCACTCGAGTATGGCCTCGATCATGCGCGATTCGGTCAGGGCATCGAGGCCTTCGCCGGGTTCGTCGAGAATCAGCAGCTGCGGATCGCGCAGCAGCGCCCGCGCCACTGCCACCCGTCGCGCCTGACCGCCGGAAAGTCGCAGACCGGTTTCGCCAAGCCAGGTATCCAGCCCGTCCGGATTGCCTTCGATGAAATCCTCGAGCTGGGCGATGCGGCACACGGTTCGCAACTCGTCGTCACTGGCCTGCGGTCGGGCCAGACGCAGGTTGTCGGCGAGACTGGCGTTGAACAGCTGGGGCTGTTGCGGTGCCACCGCGATCCACTCGCGCAGATCCTCGCCACGATACTGCTCGATCGCCCGCCCACCCAGTCGGATGCTGCCCTGTTGCGGGCGATGGAAACCCAGCATCAGCGGAATCAGGCTGCTCTTGCCGGCGCCGCTCGGTCCGAGCAGAGCCAAGCGCTTGCCCGCCGCAAGATCCAGGTCCAGCTCCCGAATCACCGGCCCCTCGGCCTCGTCCCAAGCGAAACTGACGCCTTCGACGACCACATCGAAGACTTGCGGCCGGGGCGCCGGATCATCGGGCTCCGTCACTTCCGGCTGCAGGTCGACGATCTCGAACAGGCGCCCGGCAGCGGCATGAAGGCTGCCGAACAGGCGCAGCGCCATCGGCAGGGGCATCACCGCCTCGAAGGCAGCCAGCGACAGCAGTACCAGCATCACCAGCTCGGGGGGATC
>WGBK01000115.1 GCA_015494335.1 Gammaproteobacteria bacterium
TCGGAGATCGGCATTTTCAGCCCCGTATCAGGTAGAGAAACAGCAGCCCGCCCATCATGCTGGCGAAGCCGATCTTGCGCAGGGTCGAAGGTGGCAGGCTGGCCAGTTGCAGCATCGTCCTCTTGTACCCCTCCGGGTTGAGAAAGGGCAGTATGCCCTCGATCACCAGCACCAGCGCCAGCGCGGACCACAGATCCTGCCAGTTCATGCGCAGGCCCCGCACGACAAAACGGGCGGCCGCGACCGCCCGTCATGGATTCCAGCGCTCACTACTGCTTGCCGCTCGCGTTGTTGAAGTAGCGGAAGAATTCCGATTTCGGCTCCACCACCAGCACATCGCTGGAATTGCCGAAGCTGTTCTTGTAGGCATTCATGCTGCGGTAGAAGGAGTAGAACTCCTTGTCCTTGCCGAAGGCCTCGGCATAGATGCTGGCGGCACTGGCATCGCCGTCACCGCGAATCTCTTCCGATTTGCGGTAGGCCTCGGCCAGGATCTCGGTGCGCTGACGCTCGGCATTGGCGCGGATACCCTTGGCGATTTCCTCGCCCGAGGAACGGAAGGACTTGGCCACGGTGGCGCGTTCCTTGATCATGCGCTGGAACACCGAATCGCTGATGTCCGACGGCAGTTCGACTTTCTTGATGCGGACATCCACCAGTTCGATGCCGAGATCACGCGTCTTCTTGTCCGCGTTGTCCTTGACCACCTGCATGATCTCGGCGCGCTCGCCGGAGATGACCTGGCGGATGGTCTTGGAGCCGAACTGGCTTTTCATTTCGTCGTTGATGATCGACACCATGCGCGTGACCGCCTTGCGCTCGTCACCCTGGGTCGAGGTGTAATAGAGCCGCGGTTCGATGATGCGCCACTTGACGAAGGAGTCGACGATGACGTTCTTCTTCTCGCTGGTCAGGTAGGGTTCCGCCGGCGTATCCAGCGTCAGAATGCGCTTGTCGAACTTGCGGATATTGTTGATCAGCGGAATCTTGACATGAAGCCCGGGTTCGCGCGTGACCTCGACGATTTCGCCGAGCTTGAACTTGATCGCCAGCTCGGTCTCGTTGACCACATAGGTGGACACCCAGACGATGAGGCCGATGAAGACGGCAATGGCCAGGCCGAAATTGAGTTTGCTCATTGTCGGGTCTCCCGTACTCGGCTGCGCGAGGTATTGCGGCGGAAGGCGTCAATGGCCGGACCGCGACTGGTGTTGCCGGCGCTGTTGTTGCCCGACCGGCTGTTCATCGGCGGCAGCTTGACACCGGAACCGTTGAGGATCTTGTCCAGCGGCAGATACAGCAGGTTGCCGCTGCTGCCGGCATCGATCACCACCTTCGGATTGGAGGCCAGAATCTCCTCCAGCGTATCGATGTAGAGACGCTCGCGGGTCACCTCGGGCGCACCCTGGTAGACCGTCAGCAGCTTGACGAAGCGTTCTGTCTCGCCCTGTGCCGACTTGACCACGCGGGTGCGGTAGGCCTCGGCCTGCTCCAGCATGCTGGCGGCCTCACCGCGCGCCTTGGGCACGATGTCATTGCGATAGGCGTTGGCCTCGTTGATGATGCGCTCCTTGTCCTCGCGCGCCTTGATGGCGTCGTTGAAGGCATCCTGCACCTCCTCCGGCGGTTGCGCCTTGTTCAGGTTGACCTGCAGCACATGCAGGCCGGTCTGATAGGAATCGAGGATCTTCTGCAGGATGGTCTTGGTTTCCGAAGCGACCTCGGAACGGCCCTCGGTCAATACATAGTCCATCTTGCTGCGGCCCACCACCTGACGAATCGCGGCTTCCAGCGATTGCTTCAGCGTCAGATCCGGGTTTCGCACTTGGAACAGATAATCCTCTGCATTCTTGACGTTGTACTGCACGTTCAGCGACAGGGAGACGATGTTCTCGTCTTCGGTCAGCATCGCCGAGGAATGGGAGGCGGTGCGCACTTCCTCGACATCGATGATGGCGACATCCTCGATCGGCCAGGGCATGTGCCAGTGGGGGCCGGGCATGGTGACCACGGTCTTGGCGCCAAAGCGGGTTTCGACACCGCGCTTGCCTTCGTCGACGATGTAGATGCCGGACAACAGCCAGGCCACCACCGCGGCAATGAGCACCATCGAGATGATGCCGGAGAAATCGTCGGCGCTGCGGCCGGACGAGGAATCGCCGCCGCCGGAGCCACCCTTTCCGGATCCGAGAATGCCGTTGAGCTTCTTCTTCAGATCCTTGAAGACTTCATCGAGATCCGGAGGGCCGTCCGCGTTCTTCTGACCCCAGGGGTCCTTGTCCTTACCCGGTTCATTCCAGGGCATAGAGTTTTCTCCGGTTGGATGTGAAATTGCCCGCACGCCAGGACGTGCAAAGGCCGTGAATTGTAAGACGGGTTAGGCGACGCCTGCAAGCCTGTCGTAATCCGCCATATCCTCGAAGCGGAAGCGTTCAGGATCGATGTCGAGGTGGCGCTGCAGGCGGCGCAGCTGCACATCGCTGAGCTCGATCAGCAGTTCCATCGAGCCGTCGTCGGCATATTGCTCGTCCCGCACCAGGTGCTGCTCATGAAAGCGTGCGCGCAGCTGACCTTCGTCGGGGCGCAGGCGGATGCGGCAGCGGCAGGTGGTGGCGGCAAAGGTTTCGTGGATCACCTCGCGCAGCTCTTCGAAACCGGCGCCGCTCTGCGCCGACAGCCAGACGCGAACCGCCCGGCCCTGCTCGTCTCGGTCGATGCGCGGCTCCATATCGGTCAGGTCGATCTTGTTGAAGACCATCAACCGTGGTGTATCCGCCGCGCCCACTTCGTCCAGCACCCGTTCGACGGCGTCGATCTTCTCGTCCCGCTCTTCGTCGGCGCAGTCGATGACATGGAGGATCAGATCGGCATCGCGGGTTTCCTGCAGGGTCGCGCGGAAAGCCGCCACCAGGTCATGGGGCAGATGCCGAATAAAACCCACGGTATCGGCGAGAATTACTTCCAGCTGTTCGCTGATCGGCAGCTTGCGCAGGGTCGGGTCCAGCGTCGCAAACAGCTGGTCGGCGGCATAGGCATCGGCCTCGGTCAGCGCGTTGAACAGCGTCGACTTGCCGGCGTTGGTGTAGCCCACCAGCGACAGGGTGGGGATCTCGGCCTTGCTGCGCGCCTGGCGGCTCTGCTCGCGCTGTCGTTCCACCTTCTGCAGCCGCGATCGCAGGTACTGAATGCGCTTGGCCAGCAGGCGTCGGTCGGTTTCCAGCTGGGTTTCGCCGGGACCGCGTAGGCCGATACCCCCCTTCTGCCGCTCCAGGTGGGTCCAGCCGCGTACCAGCCGCGTGGACAGATGGCGAAGCTGCGCCAGCTCCACCTGCAGCTTGCCTTCGAAGCTCTGGGCGCGCTGGGCGAAGATATCGAGAATGAGGCCGGTGCGGTCGAGCACACGGCACTTCAGCGCGCGTTCGAGGTTCCGTTCCTGGGAAGGAGTGAGGGCATTGTTGAACAGCACCACGTCAACGCCGAGTTCCTCGACCCGGGCGGCGATCTCGTCGAGCTTGCCCTGGCCGACGAAACTGCGCGGGGAAGGATTCTGGCGGCTGGAGACGATCAGGTCGGCATCCTCGACGCCGGCCGAACGCACCAGCTCGACGAATTCCGCCAGGTCGTCCTGATCGGTCACATGGACCAGGTTGACATGCACCAGCAGGGCGCGTTCGCCACCGCGGGGCCGTTCAAATTCGAACAAACATCACCTCGCCCGTTATGCGCAAAGCGGATTCGCGCTACTGGTTGAACTCGTCATCGGGCTTGTCGAGGCGCACATTGCGCGCCGGCACAATGGTGGAAACCGCATGCTTGTACACCATCTGGCTGACATTGTTCTTGAGCAGAATGACGAACTGGTCGAAGGATTCGATCTGGCCCTGCAACTTGATACCGTTGACGAGAAAGATGGACACGGGCACATGCTCACGACGCAGTGCATTGAGGAAGGGTTCTTGTAGCGTTTGCCCTTTTGACATGTTGATTCTCCGGGAATATGAGGTTGTTATGGTGTTGGACCGCTCGGATCGAGTATATCAGAAAACACTGATTTTCCTAAGCGAGCGCCGCCTGTTGATCAGGATCCCGTCATCTAAATCTGGCATGGGATAGTGTCTGCTCGGAAAAACGCCGTAAATACATCCCTGTAGGCTCCACGCCGGCATCTATGCCGCCGAGGTTTTCCGATCAGACACCACCCCATAC
>WGBK01000116.1 GCA_015494335.1 Gammaproteobacteria bacterium
ACCTTGGCATAGATGCCAATCTCGGACAGATCACTGCACACCAGGGTGAAATGATGCTTGCTGTCCACCTTGCGCAGGCGCTGAATCCGCTCCATCGCGCGCTTGTCGCCGATATGACAACCCAGGGCATAGCTGGAATCGGTGGGATAGATGATCAAACCGCCCCGGTCGATGATCTGCACCGCCTGCTGGATCAACCGCTTCTGTGGATTGTCGGGATGGATTTCGAAGTATTGCGCCATGCGTGTCTTGCCGCTTCAGGGATCTCAACGAAAAAGGGCGCCCGAAGGCGCCCTCTTGGACTTCAGATCGGAGGGTTCCGATTAGAAGTCGTGACGCAGACCGATAACGGTTTCGTCAGCAAAGTCTTTTGAGCTGTTCTCAACATAGACTTTGGTGCGCTTGCTCAGAGCGTGATGGTAACCGATGGTGGTGCCATTGATATCGTTATTAGCGACTGAAGTATCGTCAACATCGGTCCAGCGAACCAGCAGCTTGCCTTTGGCACCCACATTCATGGTACCCAGCAGGGTCATGGTCTTCACTTGAGCGGACTTATCTTGATCTTGATATCCGAAGCCAAGGCCAAAGCCGTCGCCAGAGTAGTTTACAGACACGGTGGTATCAGTCTCTCTATCATCATTGGCAGGAGTGATGGGGGCAGCATTTACGTAATGATTGTAAAGACCAATACCGATTGATACCGGACCTGCCGGGAAGTTGACGGCCACGTTATAGGCATCCATCAGGTTGTCTTCCGTACCACTGTCATTTGAAACAACAGCCAGTTGGAACTTGACATCACCAAACTTGTTGGCGTAGGCCAATGCGTCACCTGCACGGAATGCAATGGCAGGGTAGCCCATGTTGCTGCCATTGAAGGGATCCAGGTTGCCGTCAACCAGATTGTAGGTCGGGGTCCACATGTTACCCATGGCGAAGGTACCGAAGTCGCCTTTCAGGCCTACCATGCCGATACGGTTGGCGATACCGCCTTGCGCCTTGTTGTCAGCATTGTAGCCCAGCTCGAACTTGTAGATGGCGGACATGCCGTTACCCAGATCCTCGGAACCCTTGAAGCCGAAGCGGGAAGAAGAGTTCTGCAGACCAACATCGTTGTCATTTTTAGTGGCGACAGCCAGCTCCATGCGAGCGCGGCCGTAAACGGTGGTCTCGGCGATGGCGGAGCCAGCCATGACCAGTGCAATGGCAGAAGCCAGGATTGCGGTAGTCTTTTTCATTTGAGTTACCCTCATTTCGTTGTGTCGAAAAATAAATATATTTACTTTCACTAGCGCGCGCCTCTCGACGCTGAGCCGCATCATACACCGCACTGGATTTTTTGCAACAGCTTTTTACAAAAAAACAACAGGCCGGCAAGAATACCCCGAAAAGGACGAGAACCCTGTCACGAAGCCGCATCCACGCTGTTGTATAATTGCAACACCACGGGTCTTTGCCACTTTTCGCGCTGTGGTATCATCGCCGTCCCGACCCTTCCCCGAATCCAGCAAGCCACCCGATGAAACAACTCTTCGATTTCTTTCCCATCCTGCTGTTCTTCATTGTCTACAAGTTCTACCTCGACCTGCCGGATGAATGGATCACCTCGGTCAACGGACTTTTGCCCTTCATGCAGCTCGAACCCGGGGAAGGCAAGCACGCGATCTACCTGGCAACACTGACAGCCATCGTCGCCACCGTGATCCAGGTGGCCTTGGTGGCGCTGATCAAGAAGAAGGTCGAGAAGATGCTGCTGGTCACCCTGCTGCTGCTGCTGGTATTCGGCGGCGCCACCCTGTTCCTGAAGGATCCGGTTTTCATCAAGTGGAAGCCCACGGCCATAAACTGGCTGTTTGCCGTGGTGTTCCTCGGCAGCCATTTCATCGGCGATAAGCCGCTGGTGCAGCGCATGATGGCCCATGCACTGGAAATCCCCGATCGTTCGGTCTGGGCCCGGTTGAATCTGGCCTGGGTGCTGTTTTTCGTCGTTTCCGGCGTGGCCAACCTGATCGTGGCCTTCAACTTTTCCGAGGAGATCTGGGTGGACTTCAAGCTGTTCGGCCTGCTCGGCCTGACCCTGATCTTCGTCATCGGCCAGGCCTTCTGGCTGGCCCGTTTCATTCCCCCCGAGTCTGAATCGTCATGAGGGCGTAATCATCATGTTGTATTGCATCATTGGAACCGACCAGCCCGACTCGCTACCCCTGCGCAGGCAGGCACGACCCGATCACCTCAAACGTCTGGAAACTTTGCGCGACCAGGGGCGTCTCATTCTGGCCGGCCCCAACCCGGCCAACGACAGTCCCGACCCGGGCAAGGCCGGTTTCAGCGGAAGCCTGATCGTGGCCGAATTCGATTCGCTGGAGGCAGCCCGCGCCTGGGCGGATGCGGACCCTTATGTAAAGGCCGGCGTATATGCCAAGGTCGAGGTCCGCCCATTCCTGCAGGTTCTTCCCTGAAGGAAAGGCTCGAGCCCGAACAACCCAAACACATACATAAAGAGGATATTTCATGTCACTGATTCAAAAGACCCTGCCCAGCCTGGCCCTGGCAACCGCCCTGTCTCTGGGCCTTCCCGCCACCGCCTGGTCCGCCGGGGATGACGAGATAATGGCTCGCGTCAACGGCACACCCATTACCCGGGCCGAGGTGCAATCCTTCATCGCGCAGCAGAAACAGCCCGTTCCCGAACAGCAGGCGCTCGACGAGCTGATCAATGTCGAATTGCTCTACCAGCAGGCCAAAAAGGAAGGCGTCGACAAGGATCCGAAGGTGCAACTGGAAGTGAAACGCACCACGGAAGGCGTAATCGCTTCCAACTACCTGAAGAAATTTCTCGATGGCCTGAAGGTCGACGAGGATGCCCTCAAGGCCCGCTACGAGAAGGAGATCAAGAAGCTGGCCAGCGACAAGAAGGAATACAAGGCACGCCATATCCTGCTGAAGAAGAAGGAGGAGGCCGAGGACATCATCCGTCAACCCGACCAAGGTGCGGATTTCGCGGAACTGGCA
>WGBK01000117.1 GCA_015494335.1 Gammaproteobacteria bacterium
ACATGAACCGCAGAACCCTACTCAAGCGCACACTGGCGGTAGGCGCCGTGAGCGTGGCCGCGACAGCCGGCCTGATCACCCCCGGCCAGGTACTGGCCGCCTACCCGAAGGACGCCTTTGCCGCCAAGGACGTTGGCAGCGCCCTCAAGGCCGCCCTCGGCAGCGACAGCCTGACCGAATCTGGCGACATCAAGATCAAGGCTCCGGACATCGCCGAGAACGGCGCCGTGGTCCCGGTCACCGTCTCCACCGGCATGGGCAATGTCGACTCCATCTCCATCCTCTCCGAGGTCAACCAGAACCCGCTGATCGCCGTGTTCAACCTGCCCGGCGCCGAGCCCTACGTCTCCACCCGCATCAAGATGGGCAAGACCGGCAACGTGGTTGCCGTGGTCAAGTCCGGCGGCAAGCTGTACTCGGCGAAGAAAGAAGTGAAAGTCACCATTGGCGGTTGCGGAGGATAAGACATGGCCAAATCAATCAAGTTGAGAGCGAAAGCGAAGAAGGGCATCGTCACCGTCAAGGCGCTGATGAGCCACCCGATGGAAACCGGTCTGCGCAAGAACAAGAAGACCGGCAAGCTGATCCCTGCGCACCATATCCAGGAAGTCACCGCCAAGGTGAACGACAAGCTGGTGCTGGAAGGCCTGTGGGGCGGCGCGATCTCGAAGAACCCCTACCTGTCGTTCAAGTACAAGGGTTCCAAGGGCGACAGCCTGACCCTGTCCTGGGTCGACAACAAGGGCCAGTCCGACAGCGCGACCACCACGGTCAAGTAAGCAGTCTTGCGTAAACCATCATCACAGACAAAGGCAAAAAATATGCGTAAGTTAATCATTGCAGCCTCGGCCGCCCTGACCCTCGGTCTTGCGGCTCCGGTCTCGGCCGTGGCATCCACCGTTGCCGAGGATATCCAGAACTTCCAGAACTACTATACCGAGAAGTTCCCGAATGTACCCAAGGCAGACTTCATCAACGGCGTATACGCCCTGAACAAGGACTTCCGCGAGCAGTGGGAGAATGCCGAGGAATTTCCTCCCTACGAGGAAGATATCGACAAGGGCAAGGAGCTGCTGAACCAGCCCATGTCCAGCGGCAAGTCCCTGGCTGACTGCCTGCCCAATCGCGGCATCGGCATCCGCCAGAATTACCCGCATTTCGATACCGATCGCGGTGAGATCGTGACCCTGGAAGGCGAAATCAACGCCTGTCGTACCGCCAATGGCGAGAAGCCTTTCAAATGGAAGAAAGGCCCTCTGGCTCAGGTCACCGCCTACATCGCCTACACCTCTCGTGGCAACAAGTTCAATGTCGAGGTTCCCAACGACGAGCGGGCTCTGGCCGCCTATGAGAAGGGAAAGAAGCATTTCTGGATGAAGCGTGGTCAGCTCAACATGGCCTGTGCCGATTGCCATTACTACTACTCTGGCAGTTTCATTCGTTCGGACCTGCTGAGCCCGGCGCTGGGTAACCTGTCCCACTTCCCGGTCTATCGCCTCAAGTGGCAGAGCCTTGGTACCCCGCATCGCCGTTTCGGTGGCTGCAACAAGCAGGTGCGTGCCAAGCCGTTCAAGGCCCAGAGCGACGAATACAAGTCACTCGAGTATTTCCTGACGGTCATGATGACCGGCCTCGAAGCCAACGGCCCGGCGGTACGCAAGTAGCCGCCAAGGATAACAACAAGAAAAGACTTCAACCCGGCCTTGCGCCGGGTTTTTTTTGCCCGGAAGGAAGAACTGGTCCTGAACAAGCTGTCCGCTTCGATACAGAGCTTGAGCAATTGCATGAACATGAGTCTGGGCATCGAGGCCCTTGCCTTGTAGCCAGCAGTGTCCCTTTGCTACCATGGCGCGCCCTTGGATTCGTATATTCTCGTGAAAGTCTTTTTTCAAACTTTGGGTTGTCGCCTCAATGAGGCCGAGCTGGAAACCTGGTCAGCCCAGTTCCTGTCGCGCGGGTTCCGGCTCGCCGAGGATGCGAGTTCTGCGGATCTGCTGATTCTCAACACCTGCTCCGTGACCGGAGAAGCCGACCGGAAGTCGCGGCAGCAGATCCGTCGCCTGCACCGGCAGAACCCGGATTCGAGGCTCGTGGTCACGGGCTGTTACGCCAGCCTGCAGGCCGATCAGGTGAAGGATGAACTGGGCGTGGACCTGGTAGTACCCAACCCGCGCAAGGATGCCCTTGTGGAGCAGGTGGTCGAGGAACTGTCCCTGGAGCCACAGGGTATCGATGAACCAGTCGAAAGCAGTCTGTTCGCCCGAGGTCGTCACCGGGCTTTCATCAAGGTGCAGGACGGCTGTCGCTATCGATGCACCTACTGCATCGTCACTCTGGCGCGTGGCGAGGAGCGTAGCCGGCCCATCGAGGACATCATCGACGAGGTCAACCGACATCACCGTGCGGGCGTGCAGGAAGCGGTGATTACCGGTGTCCATGTGGGAGGGTACGGGTCCGATAACGGTAGCAGTCTCTATGCTCTGATCAGTGAATTGCTGGAACGCACCGAGATCCCGCGCCTGCGGCTGGCGTCGGTAGAACCCTGGGATCTGCCGGATCATTTCTTCCGTCTGTTTCACAACCCCAGGTTGATGCCGCACATGCACCTGCCCCTGCAAAGCGGCTGCGATTCGGTTCTGCGCCGCAT
>WGBK01000118.1 GCA_015494335.1 Gammaproteobacteria bacterium
CATCACGAAGGCGGCGTGGACAGCTCGCTGCTGCTGGTGCAACGCATGGCGGCCAAGCTGCACCGGCAGCTCATCGCTCGGGATACGTCCAGTCGCGGCGCCATGTGCCTGCCCCTGCCGCTGCCCATTTTGCGCAAGTCCCAGTACAAGACGCAGATGCTCTACCCCGTCCCCTTCACGCTCAATGCGCAGCCTTTCGGCAGGGTCACCATACCCTGGGGCGCCGGGCGTGAGTATCCGGTGCGCGGCGAAGACTGGGCCTATCTGATCTGGAGGAAGAAGGCATGCTGCGCATTCTGAGACTGTTGGCGCTCGCCGGCCTGTACCCGGCGATAACACCGATACTCCCAGCGGCGGAACCGGGCGCCGACGACCTGGACAGCGCAAGTACGCGTTCACGGGATGCCGTGGAACAGGCACAGCGCCTGAGCCGGGATACCCGTTTCAATCGCAGGATTCGCCGCGAAGGCCAACGTGCCTTGTCGGCCGCCGGCCAGGCCGGCCTCAGAGCGCCAACCGGTCTTGCCGACGCCAATTTTCCCGAGATCGACGAACAGGCACTGGCCAAGGCGAGGGAGGACATCAAGGCCCTGCTGTCCGACCCCCGGCTGGCCACACCGGCTGGTTCGCCTTCCGATGGCAACGAACCACGCCCGATGGTCTTCGTCTCATTCTCGATGCCTGAAACCTCTCTGCGGTCACTGCTTGCAGAAGCCGCGCGGGCAGACTCGCCGGTGGTGTTGCGGGGACTGGTGGACAACTCCATGAAGCGCACCGTGGCGCGCCTCGGTGAACTGCTGGGCACGGGAGACAGCAGTGAGACGATGGGTGAACCATCCCCATCGCTGGCCATCGATCCCACCCTGTTCGAGCGTTTCGGCGTGGACAAGGTGCCGACCTTCGTGCTGCCGCTGGACACTATCGCTCCCTGCACACCAGAGGGTTGTCCGGTACCCGCACATCTGAAAGTAGCGGGTGATGTGAGCCTGGTTTATGCCCTGGGCGTCATGGCGCGGGAGGCTGACGGCACCACACTGGGAGCCCGTGCCGAGCAGTGGCGACAGCGGCTGGAGGTGCGGCCATGAGAAGCATGCCCATCCTGCTTCTGGCCTGCCTCGCGCTTCCGCTCGCAGCACCAGCGGCGGACCTCACCCGCGATCAGGCGCTGCAGCTCGGCAAGGATTTCGGTAATACGAACAACACCGGCGTATCGAATGCGGCCTCCAGCCCCGACCTGACCACGGTGCCCAGCTACCAGGGCACCAACGTCCCGGAAACCCAGTACTACGGCTCGGGCCTTGGCATCGAGGATGCCGCACGGCAGGCCCTGCCCGACAGCGAGGTCGGCAGCTTCGTACAGGACAGTGCCTTGAGCCGTCCGCGCTTCAACATCGACCGCAACGATCCCATCGTCCAGCGCGGCGATACCATCAGCACCGATCCGGAGGCCCTGCTCGGGCAGCAGCTCACCGGCCAGTACAGCGGCTGCCAGGAGGTCACGACGACCACTGCCCCAGCCACCTATTCGGAGGAATATTGTACCGAGTGGGGCATGGACCAGCAGATCGGCTGCCAGAAGACCCTCAACCTGTCCTGCAACCGCCCCATTGAATGCGATGCCGGCGGCATCAATCTGGATTCTGTGCAAAGCGACATGCGCTGGACCTACACCTACCCCTATCTGACCATCGGCACCATCAGCGACAACTACTGGAGCGGTTATTGCGCCGTCTTCGATCGGAGCACCACTTTCACCATCGAAGACATCAACAAGGTCCAGGAATTCACCCTCATCCAGGCGGGCTTCGACGACTGGATCAAGGTCGTCGTCAACGGGACCCTGGTCTATGTCGGGCCTTACGGTGGCGACCGGTTGGAGGTGGTCACCACCGGCCGGTTCCGCCGCGTGCAGTACGGCGCTTCCAGCTACGGCTGGTGCGAACTCAGCACGAGCTGGAACAAGTCCCTCAATATCGACATCAAGCCCTACTTGCGCACCGGCCTCAACACCATCGACATGCGGGTGATCGTCGCCGGCGGCGGCGAAGGCTGGATAAAGTTCAAGGCCACGCAATATTGCGACTGCCAGTGGTCGGAGACCTGGGAGAGCACCTGCGGCGCGCTGGAACAGCAGGCGCAGGCCGGCATGTGCGTGCAGCAATCCCAAACCTGCCTGGAACCGGGCGAGACGCGCCTCATCGACGGCATCGAGGTCTACCGCGACTGCTGGCGTTACGACCTGTCCTACCTGTACGCCACCGGTGAGACCCGCGAGGAACCCTATTGCCAGGAACTGCGCGACCGCGGCTGTAGCCAGGTCAACTCCACCTGTGTGAGCACCCTGCCGGACGGGAGTTGCTACGAGTACCAGCAGACCTACCGCTGCCCCCAAGGCAATGCCGCCACGCAGACGGTGATGAACTGCGGCGGCCAGACCTTCTGCCTCGACGGCGACTGCTTCGATGCCGGTTATGAGCCGAACCAGGACTTCGGCCTGGCCGCGAGCCATCTGGGGGCGCTGGAATCGGCGGCCAACGATTTCGACACCACCAACATGGTGGTCTTCAAGGGCCAGGACATGCGCTGCAAGAAGACCGTCCTGGGCTTCTTCAACTGCTGCAAAGACAGCGGCTGGGGCCTCGACCTGTCGCTCGCCCAGTGCTCGGAGCAGGAGCAGGTCCTCGGCCAGAAGCGCGAGGCCGGGCAATGCCACTACGTCGGCTCCTATTGCAGCGACAAATCCATCTTCGGCTGCCTGGCGCGGAAGTACACCTACTGCTGCTTCAACTCCAAGCTCGCCCGCATCATCCACGAGCAGGGCCGCCCCCAGCTCGGCATCGACTGGGGTTCCTCGAAAAACCCCAACTGCCGTGGTCTCACGCCCGAGGAGCTGACACAGATCGATTTCGCGAGTATCGACTTCACCGAATTCTACGCCGACGCCTTTGCCGCCGCCGACAATGCCGACCGGCCTTCCGGCACCCAGATGCAGCAGATTATCGAACAACGCATCCAGAGGTTGCTGCCGTGAAGGGTTGGGTATTGCTGTGGGGGATCCTGGCAATGAGCGGTGCATTTGCCGCCCCCGGTGAGCCGGTGGTCTACTACGAACGCCACAGCGAGGGCTGGTTCTGGTACCAGGATCCCGAACCGGAACCCGAGGCTGAAGAACCCGAGACGCCGTCGCCGGCGCCTGCCGATCCCGTGGCGGCGCTGTCGGCCTTCCAGCAACAACTGGAAGTCGCCAAGGCCCGCGCGATCCTGGAGCCCACCGACGAGAACCTGAAAGCCTACCTGCGCCTGAACCAGCTCGCCATGAACCGCGCGGGCAACTTCGCCCAGGCCTGGCAGCGCGTGGTGTGGACCACGCCGGTGCTGGACAGCCGCCTGACCCACCCGGTCAACGACCAGGCCGTGCAGGTGTTCAACGACGAAAAACTTCGCCTGGTCGACGGCTTCCTCG
>WGBK01000119.1 GCA_015494335.1 Gammaproteobacteria bacterium
GCGTTGAGGCGCGCGCGTTTCTTGCAGTCGGACTTGACCACGGTCCAGGGCGCGTCGCGGGTATCGGTGTAGAAGAACATGGCTTCCTTGGCTTCGGTGTAGTTCTCCCACTTGTCCAGCGAAGCGATGTCGATGTCGCTGATCTTCCACTGCTTGAGCGGGTCCTGCTGGCGCGCCTGCAGACGGCGGAACTGTTCGTTGCGGCTGATCGAGAACCAGAACTTGACCAGGTTGATGCCGGAGCGCGCGAGCATGCGTTCGAGTTCCGGTGCCTGGCGCATGAATTCGAGGTATTCCTGGGGCGTGCAGAAGCCCATCACGCGCTCGACGCCGGCGCGGTTGTACCAGGAGCGGTCGAGGAAGACGATCTCGCCCTTGGTCGGCAGGTGCTGGATGTAGCGCTGGAAATACCACTGGCCCTGTTCGCGAATGTCGGGCTTCTCGAGTGCGACCACGGGCGCGCCACGGGGGTTGAGATGCTCGGTGAAGCGCTTGATGGTGCCTCCCTTGCCGGCGGCATCGCGACCCTCGAAGATAATCAGGTATTTCTGTCCGGTCTCCTTGACCCAGCGCTGGAACTTGGCGAGTTCGATCTGCAGCAGGGTTTTCTGCTTCTCGTACTCCTTCTTGTTCATCTTCTTCTTGTAGGGGTAGTTGGCCGTCGGGAAGATGGCGTTCTTGGGCATCTTCGCGATCTCGTCGGCTGGAGCCAGGTAGTTGGTTCCGGGGTGGGCGAGGCTGACGTTGAGGGCGTCTTCGGTCTTTTCGGTCATGTCGGGGTTCCTGGGTTCGGGTGGTTGGGAGGCCGGTTTCTTCCGTCCTTAAACAATCAAATCTAGTACCTTGCGGCCGCGATGGGAAGTGATCGAGATCAAGCCTGGGACCGATAGTTGCGGTCGGTGCTCAGCCGTGGGTCTTGATCGCCAGAATCACCTGGTTGCGCAGGGTCTTGAGCAGGCCGAGCTGTTCGTCGGAGATCGGGATGGGTGCCTGGTCGGCGCTGTCGATGTAGAGCAAGGCGATGGGGCTGTGCTTGATCACGATGGGGAATATGATGAAGAAGCGGGAATTCACCTTGCGCTTGTACCACTCTGGCACCTTGTCCGTGATCTTCGGATCCCGGGCGTCGTCGATCTTGATGTCGACATTGTTCTTGAAGGCGATGTGGAACACATCGGGCTGATAGGCCAGCGGAATCGAGAAGTTGCGGATCAGGTTCTCGATGTCGTCGCCATAGCCGAACTTGCCGACGATGCTCTGGCTGCGAGGGTCGCGCAGGCCAAGTAATACCCGCGAGCCGGGCAGGGCGCGGTAGATGGTCTCCAGCACCATCTGCATGACCTGGTTGATGGTGAAATCGCCGGTCAGGGTATTGGTGATGTCCTGGATGCCGTTGCCGAGGGCCTGCACCGAATTGTCGTCTGCGGGATTGTCGTTCATCGACTGGCGCAACACCTCGAGTTGCTGCGGGTCCGAGGGCAGGGCGGGTATCTCGGTGGTGTGTCCGGTGGTGCCTTCGAGGCGTTGATAGAAGCGGCTTTTCTCGATATTGAAGCGGATCAGCTTGGCGAAAGCCGAGAGCTCCTGCTGCGAATGCTCGATCAGCGCATCGGTGGCTCCGCGGTCCAGCGACAGGGTCTTGCCGTACTGTTCCACCAGGGTGTCGATTTTCTGTTCCTGTCGTGCCGAGGGCTGTTTCAGCGCATCGGTCAGCCGGTTCGAGAAATTGGCGATGATGCGCAGCCGGTCGATGCGGTCGCCCCGGCTCTCTAACTGCTCGGCATCAATCGGCTTCATGCTGTCGATGATCTGCTTCGGGAAGCCCCATTCACGCGCCACGGCCTGGCCAAGCTGATGATAGTGCACCCCGAGCACGGCCAGGGCGGCGGTTTCCTCCTCGATGCCCTTGCTCTGCACCTGGCGGTCGATGGCCTGGGCTTCCTCGTGCAGGTAGAAGCGCGTCAGCAACTTGCCGAGCTGTTGCAGCAGGGCGCAGAGGAAGGCTTCCTCGTGGGATTTGATGCCGGCCTGGCGCGCCAGCTCGTCGGCGATGATGGCGCTGAACAGGGAGCTGACGGCATCCTCCTTGAGTTCTTGCGCCTGTTGCCGGTTCTGCAGGTGCTCGAACAGCATCAGCGACAGCGCCAGGCTCTTGATCGGCTCGATACCGAGCATGATGACGGCGCGGGAGATGGTGCTGATCTTTTCCCCGCCCCGGTTGTAGTAGGCGGAGTTGACGATGCGCAGCAGCTTGTTGGTCAGGGAGACATCCTTGAGGATGGCGTTGGACACCGTGGCCAGGCTCTCGGTCTGGCTGGTGGAAACGCGGTTGAGCACGCTGATGGTCTGGGAGAAGGCCGGAAAATCCTTCTTGTGTTTCATCCGCCGCAGTAGAAACTGCACCGTAGCGTCGGAATCGCCGCCCTGTTCCAGGGCTTCGCCGAGGGCGAGGTCCGATTCCAGTTGTTGCAGCATATCCCCGGCATTCCGGAAACGGTTTTCGGGGTTCTTTTCCAGCGCTTTCATGATCAGGGCGTCGAGTCGCTCGTCGATTCTCGCATTGAATTTCGATGGTGGCTCGATGGGCTGGTTGGCGATGGCATAGAGCAGTTGGTACACATCCTCGCCATCCACTGCGAGCCGACCGGTCAGCAGCTGGTAGAAGATCAGGCCGAGGGAAAAGACATCGGAGACGGTCTGCCGTTGCCGCGTTTCGATGTACTCGGGCGCCATGTATTGTGGCGTGCCGGCGAGGTGCTCGCCGTCCTCTGTGGCCTGGTCGACCAGCGTGGCCAGGCCGAAGTCGGCGACCTTGGCCTGGCCGTCGCCGGTGATCATGATGTTGGCGGGCTTGAGATCGCAGTGGATGATGCCGCGATCGTGAGCCGCGGCCACCCCGGAGAGCACGTCGCGCATGATCTGCAGGGCTTCGCCCAGGCCGGGTGAAGATTGCAGGCGCTGCTGCAGGGTCTGGCCCTCGATGTACTCAAGTACCAGGTAGGGGTTGAGCGAGTCGTTGCCAATGTCGTAGATGCTGACGATGTTGGCGTGCTGCATCTGGCTGACGGTGCGCGCTTCCTGCAGCAGGTTGTCGATGGTGGTATCGCTGTCGCGACTGGACTGCAGGCGCACGGCCTTGATCGCAACCTCGCGCTGCAGTTGCGGGTCGCGGGCGCGGTAGACGATCCCCTGGGCCCCCTTGCCCAGTATGTCGAGGACTTCGAAGCGGTCGATCTGTCGGGGGTGGTCGGTCACGGTGGCTGGCTCCCTGCGGTTATTGACCCGGCATGATCATGTTGCCGGGTCAATCAGGGAGTCTAGAACAGTCACCAGAAAATGCCCGGGTTTCAGTCCAGGTGGGCGTCGATGAATTCCTCGATGAAACCGGCCGGGCGCGCGCTGCTGAAACGATCCACGGGCTCGCCGTCCTTGAACAGGATCAGGGTCGGAAAGCCGCGCACCTGGTAGCGGCCGGCAAGCTTCATGTTGTCGCCCTCGTCCACTTCCAGCTTGGCCAGCAGGACTTGGCCATCGTAGTCGTCGATGACCTGCGCGAGCACCGGGGCGATGGCATGACAGGGTCCGCACCAGTCGGCCCAGAAATCGACCAGAACCGGCTGTTGTTTCGAGGCTTCGAGCACGCGCGTGTCGAAGTCGTCGAGGTTGACATCGAAGATCCACCGGGATTCGGCCATGACGGTTGTTCTCGGGATTGAAAACGGCGTAATGTATCGCATCTGGATGGAAAGTCGAGCCGGGAGAGAAACGGGATGAAACACTGGAAGATTCAACTGGCCGCCCTTTTGCTGCTGTTTGCCGGTGCGGCCCGCGGCGATGTGATGCTGCTGGTTCACGGTTATCTGAGCAATGTCTTTGTGTGGCAGCAATCCGGCGTGGCGCCGGTGCTGCAGCAGTTCGGCTGGCGGCCGGCGGCGGTGCTGCTGGGCGCTCCGCAGGGTCTGATCCCGGTGCCCCTGCAGGGTGCCCAGGCCGACGACAAGCTGGTGTTCCTGCAGCTGGATACCCGCGCACCGCTGATTGCCCAGTCCAATGTGGTGATCGCTGCCCTGCGCTGGATTCAGGACCGCTACCCGGACGAGGACATCATCCTGGTCGGCCATTCCCTGGGCGGACTGGTGGGGCGCCTGGCGCTGGTGCGCGGTGGCGCGCGGCAGGTCAAGGCCCTGATCACCATCGCCAGCCCGCATCTGGGCACCGGGCTGGCCTACGAGGGGCTGGAGGCCACCGACGACCCCTGGTTCCTGCGCATGATGAAGGAGTTCTTTATCGGCAAGGAATATCGCGTGGTGCGCCAGTCGCGCTGGATGTTGCGCGATATCCTGCCACCCCTGCCGGGCCGTCTGCTCTACTGGCTGAACACCCGCCGGCATCCGGACATCGCCTACTATTCCATCGTACGCACCAGTGTCAACGGCATGCTCGGGGATCCAATCGTGCCGGGTTTCAGTCAGGACATGGCCAATGTGCCGGCCATCGGCTCGCGTTCGAAGCGGGTGATCGAGGGCTTCTCGCACTTCCTCAGCCTGCTCGACGGCTATACGCTGGTGAATATCGTCGACGAATTGCGGCGTAAGGAAAGGCAGAATGCGGAGGCGAAGCCCCGGCGCTGAGGCCGTTCAGGCGGGCTCGTCGACTTCCTGCAGCAGTACCCAGGGGCGCACCACGCAAGTCCAGAGCTCGGCGTCATCGTTGTACCAGCGGCGGGCCTGGTCGTTGCTGACCGGGCGAATCCATCCCTTGTTCATCCAGGTCTCGATGGATTTCGCGTCATCGCGTTCCATGCGGAAGCCCACCTCGATCAGATCCAGCGCCGGATCGATCCAGAGGGTGCTGCCGCTGGCGAAATGGCGTTGCAGTTCCTTCCACGGCATGCGTGCGGTTTCGCTGTTGAGCTTGCCGCGCAGCAGTTCCTCGGCGGATATCTCCTCGTTCATCAGAACAGTTCGATATTGTCGGCCTCGGCCAGGCTGTCGTCGATATCCACGGCCGTTGCGCTCTCGTCGCTTTTGGCCGGAGGTGGAGGCGGAGCGCTGGATTCGGCGACAGGGCTTGCGGCCTGTGGGGCGGCCTTCTTCGGCGGTGTTGACGATGGTTCCTTGAAGTCGACCACCTCGGCGTGGGCCTCGGTCTGGGAGTGGATCAATTCCTTGTAGTCGGTGGCGATGAGGTCGAGCAGACGCAGCACCTCGATACTGGCCAGTTCCATTTCATGCAGCGCGGCAATGCAGTCTTCGTGACGGCCTTCCGCCTTGGCACGCAGCGCATCGATGCCGGCGGAATGCACCCGCTCGTGCGGCGGCTCGAGCTGGCGGTAGGCGGGCAGGTGGCTGAGTTCCTTGCCCTTGCCTTCGTAGTACCACTTGCCGAGGCGGCACTGGTGATGGCTGGCGAAGCTCTCGATGCTGCGATCGTTCATGCCGAATATGCGCTGGTAGACATCGACCTTGTACATCAGGTGATCGAGCTTGACGGTTTCGATGAAGGCCTCGGTGGACGATGCGCTGATGACGCGGGTCATGTTGTCGGACAGGGACACCACCTCGTCGATGACGCCGGCCACGGTCTGGACGGAGTCCTTCATCGAGTTGCTGGATTCGACGATCCTGCCGAAGCTCTGCTGGGTTTCGGAGGAGAGCTGGTTGATGGTCTGCACCAGGTCCTTGATCTGTTGCGTGGCCTCGGCGGTCTTGGTCGCGAGCTGGCGAACCTCGTCGGCGACCACGGCAAATCCGCGGCCCTGCTCGCCGGCGCGTGCCGCTTCGATGGCGGCATTCAGCGCCAGCAGGTTGGTCTGGTTCGAGATGTCGGCAATGATCTGGGTGAATTGGTCGATGTTCCGGGCCACGGTCTCCAGTTCGTCCACGGCGCCGACGCTGTTGTTGGTGGTGGTGTTCAGGGTGTCGATGTTGTGAGTGATGTTGGACAGGATGATGGTGCTCTGCTGGAATAGGCTGGCGGTCTCGCGCAGGCGGGATTGCTCGTCTTCCAGGTTGCCGGCGGTGTCCGCCGCCTTGTTGCGGATCATGTTCAGGGATTCGCCGAGATCGGCGAAGTGGGTGATCTCCGAGGTCTTGTGGGCGAACTGCTGCAGCAGCCAGCGAAAGGCGTCGCGTTCGCGGTCGTAGCGCTGTTGCAGGCTGTCGAGCTCGGCGCGGGATTCGTCCAGTTGCTGACGCAGCTGTTCGTTCTCCTGTTCGACCTGTTGCAGTTTTCCGGATTGCCAGAACATGCGTTTCTCCGTGGGCGGGATTTCCAGGTTATCGGCGGGTTCTGGCCTAAGTTTAGATCATGTGAAAACAAATGCCGGCGATGTCCCGTCGCAGTTGATACGCGGAAGGAGGACCGCTCCACGGGGTGGGATTATTCCTCGGCCAGGGCTCGGATCTTCTGCAGCAGCTTGTCGTCGTCCCATTCCCGGCCGCCGATGGCTCGGTAGGCGATACGCCCCTGCTTGTCGATGATGTAGGTGGTCGGCAGACCGCGCAGGGGCCACTCGCGGGCGGCCTTGCCGCTCTGGTCCAGCCACACCGGGAAGTCGATCGGATAGTCGCCCATGAAGGCGAAGATGGTGTCCTCGTCTTCCCCGACATTGACAGCGAGCATCGCGAAGCGGTCATGGTCGAGTTTCTTCCAGGCCCGGTTCATCGAGGGCAGTTCGGCCCGGCAGGGCGGGCACCAGGTGGCCCAGAAGTTGACGATCACCACCTTGCCACGCAGGTCGGCCAGTTTCTGTGGTTCGCCGTCCATGTCGGTCATTTCCAGCGCCGGTGCGTAAATGCGCGGCTCGATGGCTTTCATGCCCTGGCGTGCGGCCTGCAGGGGGGTGGACAGGACCAGCAGGGCGAGCAGCAGGGCGGGCAGGATTCGGTTCATGGCAGGTCTTGCGGGCATTGGAGATTCTCGATCCAGGCGCTTTGGGGCTGCCCATTCTCCCGCCAGCGTAGTTGCAGGTCAAACCGGCTGCCCGGCGGCAGACCGAAGCTGGTCATCCCCCAGTTGTAGTCGCCGCCGGGTTCGAACTGCTGGCGGGTCGGAAAGGTGGCCCAACGGAAGGCGATGCGTGCGGCTTCGGGGATCTCGGGATGGCTCTTCCAGGCCTCGGCCCAATCCTCCTTGAGCCGGATTGGGCGCAGCTCTCCCTTGTAGCGAACGCGCCAGTCGTGCAGGTCATAGCCGAGGCTGACCGGCTTTTCCGTGCCGCCGAGATTTCTGCCAATGGTCTGCAGCACGCAGGCGGTGGCAATGTCGTTGGCTGTTTCGCGCGGGAAACCGCGGGCGAGGAAGAAGGCCCGGGTCTGGTCCGGCGTGCGCTGGATCAGTTTCAGGGACAGGGCGCCCTGGCGCAGTTCCCAGCTTTGCAGGTCGTTCTCGTCGCGCCCGTGCAGCACCTCGGCCACGGCCGGCAGGGGTATCAGAAACAGCAGGCAAAGAACGCTCAGGAGATTTGAGCCGTTACGGCTTGTGTTATCGCTGAATAGATCCTGCATGTTGGATCTTTCTGTTTTGGAGATCGAGGAGGCGATTTCGACAGGATCTTGCATTTGCTATCTCGAGGCAACGGGACTCAGGGCTTGCGACTCAGATTGACGCCGTTTTTCAGGTCGATCATGTCGCCGATGATGGCGATTTCACCATCCTCGCTGAGATAGACGCTGCGACCGCCCACTTCGACGCGGTACAGGCCGGGCAGCCGGGTTTTCTCGGCCGGCCCCAGTTTTTCGAGACCGAGGCGTTGCTGCAGCAGGTCCAGGCGCGGCTTGGGCTTGGTCGAGGTAGTGGATTCGCCGCGTGCCAGCCGCTTGATATCATCCAGTGAGGGCATGCGGCCGTCGAGCGGGAAACGGCCGGCCCACTTTCGGTAGGTCTCGTCGGGCCATTTCGACTGGAAATAGCTGATCGCGGCGTCGATGTCCGTGGCCGACAACTTGTCGGCGAAGGGCGGCATGCGCCCGCCGATCTTGACGCCGCCCTCGCGTACCGTGCGCCGCAGCAGTTCGAGGTCGTGATGCCAGGCATGGGCGCTGCCATCGAGCGGAGGAGGCGGGTAGTTGCCGTTGGCATCGGCCTTCTTCCAGTCCGGCGTCGAGGCTGCATTGGGGCCGTGGCAGACCGCACAGTTCTCTGCGAACACCTTTTTGCCGCGCTCGAGCTGCTCGGCGCTGTACCAGCGTCCGGTATCAGTGTTCTGGGCATGGGTGGTGGGCAGCAGGGAAAGGCCGGTCAGGGCCAGCAGTGCAAACAGGTTGGGTTTCATGAAACACCTCGGCGTTCGAGCAGAAGGGATCGATACAGGCTTGTGAAAGCTGGACGGTGCAAAGGTTCCGGGCATTCCATTTCAATCCCGGGTCATCAGGCGCAGGTGATTGGGGTGGATGTCCAGGCCGATGCGCTCGCCCGGCTCGGCGGGCACAAGGTCGCGTCCGTAGAGTTCGTCGAGTACCAGGGACTCGCCGCCGGCATCAATCTCGTAGCGCAGGATGTTGCCGAGGAACTCGCGCAGCCGAACGCGTCCCTCGAAACGGGCGGCGGCATCGTCCGGCTGGCAACGCAACAGGTTCTGCGGCCGGAACACCAGGGCCCGCGCCTCGGATGTCGTATCTTCAGGCAGGCGGACGCGCAGCCCCTTTTCGCTGAGGAACACGGCCTCGCTCCCTTCCTGCACCACGCGACCGCGCAACACGTTGGCGCTGCCGAGAAACTGGGCCACGAACAGGTTGTCCGGCTGATCGTAAAGAGTCATCGGTTCGCCGAGCTGCTGCACGATACCGTCGTTGAGTACCGCGATGCGATCCGAGGTAGTGTTGGCCTCTTCCTGGTCGTGGGTGACGAAGATGGTGGTCAGACCCAGTTCCTGCTGCAATGCCCGCAGTTCCTGGCGCATGTGCACGCGCAGCTTGGCATCGAGGTTGGACAGGGGTTCGTCGAGCAGCAACACCTTGGGTTCCACCGCCAGGGTGCGTGCCAGGGCCACGCGCTGCTGCTGCCCGCCGGAAAGCTGGTTGGGTCGGCGTTCGGCATAATCGAGCAGGCCGACCCGCTCCAGCGCTGCCTCGACCCGCCGCTGAATCTGATCCTTTGGCAGGTGCCGTTCCTCGAGGCCGAAGGCGACATTGCGGCGGATGGTCATGTGCGGCCACAGCGCGTAGTTCTGGAACACCATGCCGACATTGCGCTCCCAGGGCGCCTGGCGGGTCACATCCTTGCCGTCGATCAGTACCTCGCCGTGTTGGCATTGCTCGAAGCCGGCGATCAGCCGCAGCAGCGTGGACTTGCCGCAGCCGGAGGGGCCGAGAAAGGCGAAGAATTCGCCGGGTTCGATGGTCAGGCTGACATCCTTGATGACCCGGGTGGAGCCGTAGGACAGGTCGATGTTCTTGAGTTCGATGCGCACGGACATGGCGGTTTTCCGATCAGGTATGGGTTTCCAGGCTGCGTTCGCGGCGGCTCTTCTCGATGATGCGGTGCGACAGGTAGGTGCCGGTGGCGACGATGACCACGGCCACCATGCCCAGCGCCGCGCCGGGACCTCGGCCAGCCGCCGACTGCATGAATACATAGATGCCGTAGGACAGCGGGGCGTCGGACTCGGTGGAGACCAGCATCAGGGTGGCTGACAATTCCACCGCCGCGGTGGCGAAGCTGGTAACGAAGCCGGCCAGGATGCCGCCGGACATCAGGGGTACGGTGATGCGCCACAGGGTGCGCATGCGGCTGGCGCCGAGATTCTCCCCGGCTTCCTCCAGCGCCCGGCTGACCTGGTGCAGGGCCGAGTTGCAGGCACGCAGGGCGTAGGGCAGACGGCGCACCGACAGCGCGATCACCAGCATCACCCACCAGGTGGCCAGCGGGCGGTCGCCGAAGGGAATGTTGACGCCGAGGAAGGTGCGCAGGTAACCGATACCCAGTACCAGACCGGGCACTGCCAGCGCGGCCATGGCGATGTAGTCGAGCCAGTGACGTAAGCGGATCTTGGTGCGCAGCACCAGCCATGCGATGGCGGTGCCGAGCAGGATGTCGATGGTGCCGGCCAGGGAGGCGTAGAGCAGGGTGTTGCTGATGAATTCCGGCGTTTCGCGGAACACCTCCAGGTAATGCTCGGTGGTAAATCCGTCGGGCAGTACGCTGTAGGACCAGATGGTGCCGAAGGAGAGTAGCGTCAGGCCGATATGGGGCGACAGCACCAGCAGCAGGATCAGCAGCACGATGGCATAGGCGAGCAGCTTCTCCCAGGGACGCATGCGGCGCTTGGCCAGGCCGCCGCCACCCTTCTGGATCATCGAGTAGTCCTTGCCCTTGAGCGCCAGCGAGGCCACCCACATGGCGAACAGCGAGAACACCACCAGGATCACCGCGATGACATAGCCCATCGGGTCGTTGATGCCGATGGACGAGATACGCAGATAGGCCTGGGGCGCCAGCATGTTGTTGACATTGAGCAGCAATGGCGTGCCCAGGTCATCGAAGACCTTGAGGAAGACCAGCGAGGCGCCGGCCAC
>WGBK01000120.1 GCA_015494335.1 Gammaproteobacteria bacterium
CGGTCTGCCGGTATTGGGAGCCATCACGCCCGTTGGCGGATTGCTGATGCTGCTGGGCTGGGGCTTGTGGGGATGGGATCAGCTGCGGGGCGGGAAGCGGGCCTGAGCCGGCGCTCGCCGGGAGGGCGGATTTGTCCCCGGTCAGTTGTTGCGGTAGAGCACCTGGTTGCCCATCTCGCGCAGCAGACTGTCTTCCTTCTCGATGCGCGAGGCAATGGCCTCGCCGAGCGCACTCAGGTCTTCAGTCAGGGGTACCAGGCTTTCGGCATCGTCGGCGCCATCGTACTTGTCGTTGAATTCAACGAAGAAATCGGTGGTACGGGCGATCACCGGGTAGATCTCGTCGGCGATGGCGCGAATCGACTTGCGCCGCTCCTTGCCGTCCATGATGCGCTGATAAATCTCGAAATGCCCGAGGGCGGCATAGTCCATCAACATCTGTATGAAACGCTTGAGCTTGGCCAGGGTTTCCTCGAGGCTGCCTTCGCCGGAATCCAGGGCGGCCAGCTCGCAATACTGCACCAGCATCTGCTGGCGTTGCCGCAGCAGCTCATCGATGGTGTGCGCAAGCCGCGACCTTCGGTCATCTTCCTGCGCGATCTTCTGCGCAATTTCCTTGATCGTGTGAATTTGTGAAGTGCCCATGTTGGTCCTCATTATATTTTACTGCCAGCCATCGTCCTGATCGATGTCCAGCAGCACCTCGACGATGCGCTGGCCCTGCAGGTCGACCCGACCGCTGCGACGGTTTACGCCATCAAGCGTGAAATCGAAACGATAGCGTCTGCATAATGCCACAGTTCCCTCGGGCGTGCGACACAGCCGAAGCCGGCTCAGGGCCACGGTGTCGTCGAGCAACTGCGCCTGCAGACGCTGGCAGGACAGCCGGCTCACGCCAAGCGTTCGCTCCCGCGCCTTGAGGCTGTCGTGCCAGAACCACAGCAGCGCGGCCAGGCCCAGGATCAGCAGAAGCCCCTGCATGCTACAATCGGTCCTTTGTCACCGAGCCGTATTTCACCATGCCCGAAACCGAACAGGCCGCGCGCCTGGAACGACTGGAAATGCTCGTCTCCGAGCAGGAATATACCATTGAAACCCTCAACCGGATTGTGACCGAACAGACAAAAGACATCGACCGCCTCGAGTGTACGGTCGAGCAGTTGCGCCAGCAAGTCGGCGACCTGCGCAAGCGCATTCCCGAGGCCCGGCCCCTCGACGAAAAACCGCCTCACTATTGACCCCTCCATGCCGCTGACCCTTGCCAACCACTGCGCCTGGCACAAGCAGGCCGCGCGCCGGCTGGTCGAATCGATACGCGACCTGTCCGTCGAGGGCGAGTGGCGTCTCGAAATCGAGGATCGGGGGCTGGTCTTCGAGACCCGGTTGCAAGGACAGAAAACCCGCTTTGAACACAGTTTTCTCGACCCTCGCCTGCGGCAGCGGGCAATGCAGAAAAACCAGGGGCTGCTGCGCGCCTGCAACAACAAGCGACGCAGCATAGACGACATCCTCGATCTCACCGCCGGCTGGGGACGCGACAGCTTCCTTCTTGCCGCCGCCGGCCATGAGGTCACGATGCTGGAGCAACAGCCGTTGATCGCCCACTGCGTCGAGTTTCTGCTGCACATCGCCCGCAGCGAGGATCCGGTCTCCCCCTGCCATCGCATGCGACTGGTTCACGGCAACGCCCTCGACTACCTGCGCGAGGGCCAGACCGCTGACGCCTGTTACCTCGATCCGATGTTCCCCACGCACAAGTCCGGCGCCAAACCGGGCAAGGAATTGCAGATCCTGCAACGGCTGACGGAAAACCGGGATATGGAGCCCCTGTTCGAGGCGGCGCTGGAGGCGGCCCGCCAGCGGGTCGTGGTCAAGCGGCCATTGCATGCGCCCCCGCTGATGGAGCGCAAGCCGTCACTGCAATACCGGGAGAAGACGATCCGTTTCGATATTTATCTTTGATGGGTTTCGCTGCGCTCAACCCATCCTGCGACGGGTCGGATGCAAGTGTAGGATGGCTTGAGGAACGAAACCCATCGATGGCAACCAGCCACCTGCTCAATCACGAAAATTGTTGAACTGCAAGGGTATGCCCAACTCGGCTTCCTTGAGCAGCCGCATCACCTGCTGCAGGTC
>WGBK01000121.1 GCA_015494335.1 Gammaproteobacteria bacterium
ATCGCCCTGGTCGCCGGAGATCAGGATTTCGTCGCGATCGTCGCCAATGATCTGGTTGCCGACCTGGTTCTCGATATCGACGGTCGTGGTGTCGGTGACGCCAGCGCCATTGTCGAGGGTGTATTCGAAACTGCCCGAGCTGTACTCGGCGGTATCCGTGCCAATGGTCATATACAGGTCATAATCGCCCTGTTGGCTCGGATCATTGGCTTCTACGACGATATAGAACTGTCCTGCCTCGGCGGCGGCAAAGCTGCCCCAGGCTCCCTGGGAATTTTCAGCGACAGTAGTGAGCAAATTACCCTGGGCATCGTAAATATGGACATCGACATCCAGGGCAGGGTTATCCACATCCAGCCACACCTGTTCACCCTTGGCCAGGGTGACCTGCAACCAGTCCTGATCACCGTTGAAATTGATGCTGCCATGATAGCCAGCCGCATAGCCACTCAAGGGAGCGCCTGCGCCGGGTATGCTGCTGATATCCGAGCTGAACATGTCACGAGTGAATACCGTGGCCGTCGCCGGACTATCGTTGGTGGGGCTGTTCTCGTTGCGATCGACAATCAGGGCAGCCGGCGCATCGGTGGTGAAATCGCTTTCCGAAAGTACCAGGCCGCTTCCGCTCGGATCGAACACGACCGGATCACTGCCGGAAACGCTGCCACCCGTGGCATTGGCCGTGGCCGAGATGGAAGCCCCCGCCTCGTTGCGATCGTTGTGCATCAGCGCAGCGGCGGAGATCTCGATCGGGCTGCCGTCGTTGACATTGGTGATCACCACATCGCGGTTGGCATCGAGACCCGGCTGGTAGTCGATATTGAAGCGGATGGTCGAGCTGAACACATCGCCGTCGTTGTCGATGACGGTGACCGGGAACAGCTCATGCTGCCCGAGGAGAGATTGCTCGACATTCAGGGAATAGCTGTAATCCCCGCTGGCAAAGTTCACTTCCAGCTGCCCGCCCAGGGCCGTGGTCACACTCAGGGTCTGCGGATCGCCGGCGGCCGGGTCGTAGCTGTAGGTCACGCCATCGATCACGATTTCGGAGATATAGCCACCATCGGCGCCGATGACGAAGCCGGCATTGCCCCGACTGCTGAGCACATTCAGGGAGCCTTCGATGAGGTTGTTGGATACGGTATCCAGCAGGGTGGCCGTCAGGTCGGACGCATCGGCTACACTGATGGCATAGGGCTCGTTGCCACCCACCTCCGGATGGGCGATCTGCACCAGGTCGTCAAGATTGGCGGCACCGATGCCGATACCGAAGGCGATGTCGGCATTCTCCTCGACATAGGCTTCCCAGGCTGCCTGACCGGTCAGGTCGTTACCGCCGGCATCGGTATAAGTCACATCATTGTCTAGCCCGTGGCCGCTGTTCGGCTCGCCATCGGAGATGAAATAGATCAGGTTCTGGTCGGCCGCGGGCGGCGCAGCAGACTGGATCTGGGCATTGAGGGCGGTGTCATAGCGGGTACCGCCACCGGCCGACAAGGCATTGATGTAGTCGAGAGCTCCCTGTACGTCGTCGATGAACCAGCCGGATTCCGTCGTCGAACTGGAGAAGGTGACGATGTGCACGTTGACATTGCCGAGATCGTCGACTTCGTCGATCAGGGCCTGCAACGAAGCCTTGGCCACCTCGAGTCGTGACTGGCCGTTGCCGGAATCCCAGTTCATCGATCCGGATACGTCGAGCACCAGGGACAGGTTGTAGGTCATCGGCTCCGGGCTGGCCTGCAGGTTCTGCACCACGGGGGCACCACCCGGAGCATCATCGACGATGGCGATATCCAGCGTATTGCTGCTGCTGTCTGCGCCGTCACCGAGGCTGTAGACGAACTGCTCGACCACGTTGTCGCCGTTGCTGGCGCTGGTCAACTGGTACTCGTAATCGCCGGCACGATGCGTGCCATCGTCCTGGGTCCAGACGGTCAGGGAGCCGAAATCGCCCGCAAGGCTGATCACACCCGAGGCATCGGGCGTGGCTGTAGTGCCATTGAAGGACAGGCTGTCGATCCGGGTACCGGAACCGATACCGGTGTCGTTGTCGAGCAGGTTGCCGCGCGCAAACTCACTGTCCGACGCGTGATCGGTACCCGCCGGCAGGCCGGCCTCGAAGGCCGTGGCCGTGTCGGCAATGGCCGTTGCGATGTTGTCGTGCACCAGGCTCAGGGTGGCGCTGGCGGTATCGCCGTCGCTGTCGGCCACCTGGTAGGTGAACACATCGTCGCTGACCGGCTGGCCGCTGAGATCACTGGAGCTGTAGCGATAGCTGCCGTCCTGCCCGATCACCAGCTGACCATGGGCCGCATCGATGACCAGGTTGCCGTTGGCATCGAACTGGTCATAGACCACGCCGTTCCAGGTAACGGACTGCAGGGTCAGCGGTCCGTCCGCGTCCGTATCGTCGGCATTCATGCCGGCGCCGCCGATACCGCTGATGACGTTGCCATAGACGGTTCCACCGTAACCGACGCTGTCGGTATCGTTGTAGGCCACGGGAACGGTATCGCCCACGGCGATCGAAACCGTCGTCCAGGCGCTGTCGGCACTGCCGTCACTGGCGAGATAGGCAAAGCTGTCCACCAGGCTGTCGCTGGCGCTGTGGTCCAGTTGGGCCGGCGCGGTATAGCTGAAGGAACCGTCCGCTTGCAACAGCAGCGTACCGCCCAGGGCCGTTGTGATCGTGGTCACCCCATCGACGGCCACGGCGCCCGCGCCACTGCCGTCGGTGGCCACCCGTAGCACCTGCAGATTGTCACCCTCGGCATCCGTATCATTGGCCAGCAGACCGTTGGCAGCCGCAACATTCAGCACGCTGCCCTCGGTGGTGACGAAACTGTCGGCCACCACCACCGGTGCATCGTTGGTTCCGTTGATGGTAATCACCACATTATGGGTAGTGCCATCGGCGCTGGTGACGGTGAGGGTGTCGGTCAGGCTGTCGCCCTGGCCGAGAGCCTGGATCGCCGGGTCGCTGTTGTTGAGCTGGTAGTTCCAGTTGCCGTTGGCGTCGATGCTCAGGCTGCCGTAAGCACCGTTGACATTGGCCGGCTGGAAGGCGGATTCGCCGTTGTCGGGGTCGTTGATGCTGAGCGTGCCGCTGACCGTGGTGGCGCTGTCTTCGGTGACGCTGCCGGTATCCACGCCGCCGATCACCGGGGCGTCGTTGCTGCCG
>WGBK01000122.1 GCA_015494335.1 Gammaproteobacteria bacterium
GGATCAGGTGCAGGATCACCGCGTCGAAACTGTGATCCTCGAAGGGCAGGTCCATGGCGTCGCCAACTTGCAGCTCGATATCCAGCTCCGGACGCTGCCGTGCCCGCTTTTCGGCGCGAGCCAGCATCGCCGGCGTAATGTCGATGCCGACATAGCGCGGCCCCGGCGGCAGGTGGGGAATGTCCAGCCCGGTGCCGACCCCGCTGATCAGTACTTCCGGCCGGGACTCCGGATCCAGGGCCAGACGCTCGAGACTGCGCCGACGGAAGCCGTCGAAGGCGCTGTCGACGACCCGGTCGTAGATCGGCGCGATCAGCGTGTAACTGTGCTTGAGGGCCATGCCGGGCTGCCGTTCAGTGCAACACGCGCGGCATCGAGAGCAGGAACTCGTCGATGGGCGCGTCGAAACGGCTGCCGTCGTCGCGTTCGAACTCGTATTCCCCCTTCATCGAGCCCACCGGCGTCTCGATCATCGCGCCCGAGCTGTAGGAGTACTGCTCGCCCGGCTTCAGGTAGGGGTGTTCGCCGACAACGCCGGCGCCGCGCACCTCCTGTACCCGGCCATTGGCATCGGTGATGATCCAGTGGCGATTGAGCAGCCGCGCCGGCTCGTTACCTCGGTTGACGATGGTGATGGTGTAGGCAAAGACATAGCTGTCCTGCTCGGGCCGCGACTGTTCCTCGAGGTAGCGGGTCTCGACGATGACATCGATGGGTCGGGACATGGGCTGCTCCGGTCAGACGGCCACGGGGGCCTTGATATGGGGATGGAAGCGGTAATCCTGCAGTTCGAAATCCTCGAAACGGAAATCGAACAGGTCATCGATCTCGGGATTGAGCTGCATCTTCGGCAACGGCAGGGGATCGCGCGCAAGCTGTGTCTCGACCTGCTCGAGGTGATTGGAATAGAGATGCGCATCACCCAGTGTGTGGATGAATTCTCCGGGTTGCAGACCGGTCACTTGGGCCACCATCATCAGCAACAGCGCATAGGAGGCAATGTTGAAGGGCACGCCGAGGAAGATATCGGCGCTGCGCTGGTAGAGCTGCAGCGACAGCCGGCCGTCGGCCACGTAGAACTGGAAGAAGGCATGGCAGGGCGGCAGCGCCATGTTCTCCAGCTCGCCCACATTCCAGGCGCTGACGATGAGCCGCCGCGAATCGGGGTTATTGCGGATCTGCTCGAGAAGCTGGCGGATCTGGTCGATATGACGCCCGTCGGCCGTGGGCCAGCTGCGCCACTGCGCGCCGTATACCGGCCCGAGGTTGCCCTCCTCGTCGGCCCATTCGTCCCAGATGCTGACGCCGTTCTCCTTCAGGTAACGGATGTTGGTATCACCCTGAAGAAACCACAACAGTTCGTGGATGATCGAGCGCAGGTGCAGTTTCTTGGTCGTCACCAGCGGAAAGCCGTCGGCGAGGTCGAAGCGCATCTGGTAGCCGAACACGGAGCGCGTGCCGGTACCGGTACGGTCGCTCTTGTCGATGCCGTGGTCGCGCACATGGCGCATCAGATCCAGGTATTGTTTCATGGGCTCGTTTTCGCGTTGCGATAGGCGTGCAGCATCATCCAGGCACCGATGATGACCATCGGCAGGGACAGGGTCATGCCCATGGTAATCCAGTCGGTACCGAACAGGTAGCCGAGTTGCACATCAGGCAGGCGAATGAACTCGACCAGGCTGCGGAATGTACCATAGCCGAGCAGGAACAGCCCGGAAACCGCCATCACCGGGCGCGGCTTCGACGAGTAGATCCACAGGATCGCAAACAGCACGAAGCCCTCGAGGATCATCTCGTAGAGCATCGACGGATGCCTCGGCTGGGCACAGAGCGCACCGGCGAAATCCCGGTAGCGATCCGGCGGAAACTGCTCGCAGGACAACTTCATCGCCCAGGGCAGACGGCTGGGTCCTCCCCAGAGTTCTCCGTTGATGAAATTGCCGAAGCGTCCGGCGGCCAGCCCCAACGGAACCAGCGGCGCGATGAAGTCGGTCAGCTGCCAGAAACCGACGCCGATCTTGCGACGAAACAGCAGCATCGCCACCAGCACGCCGAGGAAGCCGCCGTGGAAGGACATGCCGCCTTCCCAGATGCGGAACAGGTATAACGGATCGTCCAGAAAGCGATCTAAATTGTAGAACAGCACCGAACCGATGCGCCCGCCGACCACCACGCCGACCGCGCCGTAGAAGATCAGGTCATCGACCTGCTCCGGCTTCATCAGGCCGCTGCTTCTCGCGCGCAGCCGCCCCAGCCACCAGGCGGCGGCAAAGGCGAGCAGGTACATCAGGCCGTACCAGTGAATCTTCAGCGGACCGAGCTGCAGCAGCACCGGGTCGATGGCGGGATAATTCATGGAAACCTCGTCGATAGCGATTGGATCGGCCGGGCCGTCCCGAAGTCAGAACAGCAACAGCAGCGACCAGCAGGCAACCAGCAGCACAATGGCCAGCAGCACCGCCGCGGAACCCATGTCCTTGGCGCGGCCGGACAGTTCGTGCCACTCGTTGCCGAAACGATCGACCACCGCTTCCACCGCAGAGTTCAGTATTTCGACCAGCATCAGCAGAACCGGCGTGCCGGCCAGCAGGAATTTCTCCACCCCGCCGTCGCCCAGCCACAGACCCAAAGGCACTAGCAACAACGCCAACCAGACTTCCTGGCGGAAGGCTTCCTCGTGACGCCAGGCGGCGCGAAAGCCCTGCCAGGAAAAGACTGCGGCCTTGCGCAAGCGCGTCAGTCCGGTATTGCCGCTATTGGCCATGGACATACCCTCAAAGCTATGGAAGAAGAAATAAAGCCCGTCTCAGTGGCTACGCTCTCTCCGTACAGGAACAGAAAAGGCCCTGCAAGCAGGGCCGGAAACTGTAACCACGCCGCGCCGGCAATACAACCTCCACGGCCCGGATACTGCGCAAAATACGGGCTAGCGGCAGACCAGTCGCGGTCCGCCACGACGCTTCTTTTTGTCCTCGTCCCGGGCAATGCGGCTGCGAATCAGCCGCAGGCGCCGCGGCGGCGGCAACAAGGCCTCGCGCACCTCGGCAAAGGTGAGGTCACTGTTGTCGATCAGGGCCTGCAGCTCGCCGGCAATGCGATTGAGAAATGGGCTGTCGGAACCAATGGTGATGACCCCACCGGGTCCAAGTTTGAAATTCAGGCCATCGGGAATGTTGATGGTATCGAAAGCACCCACAAAACCACCACCAATGTCGAAAGGACGGAAGCTCTGGTCTATCAGTGCAGCAATCTCCAGCACCGACTTGTTGTTGATGATGTTGAAGTCGAGAGTGCCGCCGGCCAGCAAGTCACCCCCCACCACCAGCTGGTCGGCCTGCAAGCCGCTGGCCGTGGAATCCATATCCACGAGCAGGCGACCACCGACGCCCTGGCGGTAATCCCCGGTGATGGTCAGCTGGCCGGCCTGATAGACATTCCCCGTCACATCATTCCGGCCTGGGGAAACCAGCCCCAGCTGGTTGTCCACGGAGCCGTCGAGGATACCAAAGCCCTGCAGGAATTCGCCGGCCTGATCCAGCACCAGGGTATCACCCAGGCCATCTCCGTTGGCGTCGATCATCAGGGCACCCGAGACGAGGGCGATACCGCCCCCGTTCAGATCGAAGGGCAGGCTCAAAAGGGCCGCCGAGTCACCGCTATCGACCAGCAACAAGCCCTCGTTGACCAGGCGGGAGGCGGCATCGCCGGACAGGGCAAGCTGAGCCGCCGAGATATTCGGGTCCGCTTCGCGCAGAGTGAAGTCTCCCTGGTTGGTCAGGGTAGCGCCCGCAAGCTGGAACTGGCTGCCGCTGGCGTAATCCCAGAGCAACTGGCCGCCGGCTGCATTGGTCCAGTCGGCATTGACCTGAATAGACCGCACATTGACCTGGCCACGGGTAGTCAGCCCGGTACCGCTGAGGGTGCCGTCCACCCAGTTCATGTTACCGGCGTAGTCCAGACCATTGGCCTCGAGCTCCGAGGCATTGAGCAGGTCGATGGCAGCCACGCTCAGGCTGCTGTTGCCGTTGGTCAGGGCGCCTGCCGTCAGCAGGGCCGTATCCAGGGCCAGCAGGCCGTTGCCTGCCAGTTCGCCGTCGTTGAGGTTCCTCCAGAAGGCAAAATTCAGGGTCAGGTCGTTGGCCACGGTGACCACGCCGTCATTCAGAATCTGCAACCGGTTGGTGGCATCCTGTCCGTAAAAGCCGCCGCTTGCGACATTTACCTGCGTGGTCGCCGGAATGGCCAGATTGCCGACCCCACGCACTTCTGCGCCAGCCGCCAGGTTCAGAATCGCCGACAGGGCCATGCCCTGGACATTGATCAGGCGGCCACCGTTGAGATCGATGCGGTCGATGCGCGAGAAGTCCTCGCCGAGGCCGTTGATGTCCAGGGTACTGCCCGCTTCGACGAGGATCCGGCCGAAGGGAGAGGGCGCGCCCGGGTTGATGTCGAGGGGCGTGGCCGACGCGACCAGGGTAAGGTTGCCGCCGTTCTGCAAAGCCAGCACCGCGCCATTGGCGATGGCGATATCGCCGTACTGCCACTGCGCATTGCCCTCGATGTTCAGGCGCGTACCGGCGTTCATGGCCAGGCCGCCCTGATTGTCGAAGGATGCCGCCAGGGTCAGGGGTTGGTTCGAGTTCAGCTGGAAGCCTCCCGTGCTGCCCGATCCCAGGTTGATCAGCTGGCCGCCCCCGACGATGCCCGCAGCGGCGGTATGATCCAGGTTCAGGGCACCCGTGATCTCGAGGGTAGCTCCCGGAGACAGCACCAGGTTGCCGCCGGAGGACTGGAAGTTCATGCTGCCGGCATTGCTCAGTATCAGCCCGTTGACGCCATCGAGCAGCATGTCGGCGCTGCCGAGCAGGTTCATCGTCTGGCCGGCAGCCATGTTAATCGTGCCCCCGGTACTGCTGGTCAGCGCACCGCTGCTCCAGTTGAACAGGTCCGGGAAGGGAATGTTCTGCAGGTCTGCGATCGTGCCGCCCTGCAGGTTGATGACGATGGAGGGGTCGAAATTCGCCGGCCCCAGGCTCAGATCGAGAATCGAGTTGCCGAGCAGGCTCAGGCTGCCGGTGCCGGAGAAACTGGCGGCAGGCGACGAGCTGACCAGCCTGGTATCGCCCGCCAGTTCCAGGCCGCCTCCGCCATTGAAATCAAGGTCACCGAACAGGTTGATGCCGCCCGTGCCGTCAAAGCGGCTCAGCAGCCCCGGGGACAAGCGCATCAGGCCGTGGCTATCCAGGCCGGCATTCAACTGCAGCAACCCATTGCCGAGGCCACCCGCAGGCGTGGCCAGCAGCCCCCAGCTGTTGAACGGGAGACTGATCGTGCCCTGCTGTAATGCCCAGACCGAACCGGGCGCAGCGATGATTTGCCCACCGCTGCCATCGATCACCCCGTCGCTGCCGAGCAGAGTGGCCTGACCGGTGGTGGTAACAAGATCGCCATTGACCGTGAGCTGACCGCCAGGCTGAAACAAAAGCGGCAGGTTGGCCTGCAGTCCGGCTACGGTCACCGCCGAATCGATGATCATGGTGCCACCGGGAACATCCGGGGGTGGCAGAAAGACATAGTCCGAAGCCTGAGGCGTATTGCCAAGCGACCAGTCCTGCCCCGTTGTTCCACCCCAAGTGGCTCCTGTACCACCTGTGTACTCGTTGAACTGGGCACCCGCGGCCATGCTAATGCTTCCGTATGTCAGAGATCCATCCGTTATGGTAGGGCCACCGGTAAGGCTAGACGTTGAAGCCGTGACAGCCAGCGGATCGATCACTACCGAAAAGGCCGTCGGATCGTTGATCGTCATGCAGCCGGTACCGGTACAGCTGAGCAGGTTCAATGGCAAGGCACTGCTGATATCATTGAAGCCGGTGCCTCCGTTAATAAACCAATCAGCGACGCCTTGGGCCGTAAACGCACCTTCCCAAGCCAGCATCAGTTGCCCGCCATCGACCACTATACTACCGGCCTGAATCCGGGTGCTGTCCCAGTTGGTGGACAGGCTGCCAATGACCGAATACAGCAAGCCGTCGATGAAATGCAGCTGACCGCTGATATTGAGGAAACCGAAGCCAAAGACACCATCCCCTGCCGCGATGGCTCCGCCATCGATGGTCACATTCCCGTTGATCTGCCCTCCGCCGTACAGGAAACCGCCGTTGCCGACCGTCAGGGTCTGGGCTGCGCCGGTGGCATTGGTAAGGCTCAGGGATGCGGTGGATCCCAGGAACAACTTGTCGTGGATGAACCAGTTGTTATCCAGCACAAGTCCGTTTCCACCGAGTATCTCCACCGCCCGGTTGGTCAGCAGTTGCCCGCCATTGGTATTGATGGTGATCGGGAAGGAGTTCACTCCAGCACCAGTCTGGAACTGGATCTTGCCCTTTCCATCCAGATCCGCATCTGCCTGCAGGATCAGGTCCAGCGCACCCGTGCCCGTGGCTCCGATGGTGATCGGCGCCGTGCTCTGGGTATCGAAGACGATATCGTTGTGAGCACGCAGGGTCAGGCTGACATTCGTGGCCGAATTGGTGGTAATGCCGGACAACACAGTGATATTGCCC
>WGBK01000123.1 GCA_015494335.1 Gammaproteobacteria bacterium
GAAACCCGGCAACGCGTTATCATCGCCGTCCCACCACAAGAAAAACAAGGAGCCTTCCATGAGCGAACCAATCGTTGTCGACAAGCAGCCCGCCGTCCTCGAACTCGATGCCGGTACCTACTACTGGTGCAGTTGCGGCCGCAGCAAGAACCAGCCCTTCTGCGACGGCTCCCACGAGGGCACCGACTTCACGCCGGTGGAGTTCACCCTCAACGAGAAAACCACCGTGGCGCTATGCCTGTGCAAGCACAGCAAGAACCCGCCCTTCTGCGACGGTAGCCACAACGAGCTCTGACCCTGCAACCGGCGCATGAAATACGTCGAGATCGTGGCCGAGGCCGGCAGCGCCGATACGGTCGCGGCCATCGCCGAGAAAATCAAGGCCAGCGATCTTCGCCTCGGACCGGCCGACGAGGACGGCCTGATGCAGATGCGCCTGCTGATCGATGACGGCCATCTGCAGTGGGTGCTCGACGCGCTGCAGAGCGTGCTCGGAGCACAGCCCTCGGCGCGCATCATCGTGTTACCGGTGGAAGCCGCCCTGCCCCGTCCCGAGGAAGACGAGAAACCCGACAAGGAACGCCATTCCAAAACCGCGGCCCGCGAGGCCCTGTACGAGGAGGTCGCCGGCAATGCCGTGCTCGACGGCAATTACCTGCTGCTGGTGTTCCTTTCCACCGTGGTCGCCGCCATCGGCCTGATCGAGAACAACGTGGCGGTGGTCATCGGCGCCATGGTCATCGCCCCTCTGCTGGGGCCGAACCTGGCCCTGTCCCTCGCCGCCACCCTCGGCGACGGCAAGCTGCTGCGACGCTCACTGCTGACCCTGGTGGTCGGGATCCTGCTGGCCCTGGCATTGTCCTGGCTGGTCGGCCTGCTGTGGCCCGACCCGCTGCAGAGCGAGGAGTTGATGTCGCGGACCCGCGCCGGACTCGACTCGGTGGCGCTGGCCCTGGCCTCGGGCGCGGCCGCCGCCCTGTCGCTGACCACCGGCCTGTCCAGCGTGCTGGTCGGCGTGATGGTCGCGGTTGCCTTGCTGCCGCCCACCGCCACCCTGGGGCTGATGCTTGGCCAAGGGCATTATCAACTGGCTACCGGAGCCGCGCTGCTGCTGGCCCTGAACATCGTCTGCGTCAACCTGGCCACCAAGCTGGTATTTCTGTTCAAGGGCATCCAGCCCCGCGCCGGTCACGAAAAACAACGCGCACGCCGCGCCATGCGCATCTATGTGCTGGGCTGGGCCGTTCTGCTGCTTTTGCTGTTGCTGATCGTTTACGCGCGTCTTAAGTGACCCCTCGTCCAGGGGCTGCCGCGGCATTCAGCGGCCGAATCACGAAAGGATAAACATGAAACCGAGACAACAGGCCCTCAGTAGTTCACCAGGTAGCGGTTGATGCGCCGTTCGACATAGTGGAACAGCCGCGTGAAAACGAAGGTGAGCAGGAAGTAGATCACGCCGGCGAACAGGAACACTTCCAGCGCATAGGTACGCGAGAAGATCGAGCGGGCCTCGCCCATCAGGTCCCAGACCGCAATGGTGCTGACCAGGGCGCTGCCCTTGAGCAACAGGATCACCTCGTTGCCGTAGGCCGGCCAGGCGATGCGCAGGGCCCGCGGCAGCACGATGCGCCGCTGCAGCAGCCACCAGCCCATGCCGTAGGCCCGCGCCGCCTCGATCTCGCCCTTCGGAACGGCGCGTATGCCGCCGCGCAGGATCTCGGCCGTGTAGGCCGTGGTGTTGAGCGTCAGCCCGAGCAGGCCGCAGTATTCCGCATCGGACAGCACCGGCCACAGCAGGCTCTCGCGCACCGCCTCGAACTGGCCCAGCCCGTAATAGATCAGGAACAACTGCACCAGCAGCGGGGTCCCGCGAAAGAAATAGATATAGGCATAGGCCGGAATCCAGTAACGACGGCGCGGCGAGCTGCGCGCCAGCGACAGGGGCAGCGCCAGCAGGATGCCGATCACCGACGCGGTCAACACCAGTTTCAGGGTGATCAGCGTACCGTCCCAGAGCCGGTCGCCGTACTGGGGGATCAGCGACCAGTCAATCATTGGCCGGCACCCCGCGGTTGGCGCGCGCCTCGAAGCGTTCGCGCAGCAGGTCGGAGACGATGGTCATGGCCAGGTAGATCAGCGCTGCCGTAATGTAGAACAGGAACGGCTGCTTGGTGGTTTCCGCCGCCACCTTGGACCAGCGCAGCAGTTCATCCAGCGCGACGATGGACACCAGGGAGGTATCCTTCAGCAACACCATCCACAGATTGCCGAGACCGGGAATGGCGAAGCGCCACATCTGCGGCATGCGGATGCGGCGAAACACCTGCCAGGGCGTCATGCCACAGGCAATGGCCGCCTCGATCTGACCCTTCGGCACGGCCAGAAAAGCGCCGCGAAACACCTCGCTGGAAAAGGCGCCGAACACCAGACCCAGGGCGAACACGCCAGCAACAAAGGCATTGACCTCGATGTAACCGTCGTATCCGAACCAGCCTGCCACCTTCTGCAGCAAGGCCGAGGCGCCGAAGTAGACCACCAGCACCACCAGCATCTCCGGCACGCCACGCACCAGCTCGGTATAGCCCTGGGCGACCCAGCGTGCCGGGCGTCGGCGCGACAGCTTGCCGGCAGCGGTGAGCAGGCCGAGCAGCAATCCGACCAGCAGCGAAACCAGCGCCAGCTCGACGGTCAGCAACGCGCCGCGCAACAGTTCATCACCGAAGCCCTGGTCTCCGAAAGCGAGAGAATCGAACATCCGCTTGTAACCGCAACGGAAACGGGCCACCGACTTGCATCGGCGGCCCGTCCCTCAGCGATCAGTAGATGCTGAAGGGGAAGTACTTGGCGTTGATCTGCTGGTAGGTGCCGTTCTTGAGGATTTTCTTCAGGGCCTGGTTGAACTGCTCCTTGAGCTTGTCGTCGCCCTTGCGGATGGCGATGCCGATCTTGTCGTCGATGTCGATCTTGTCGCCGACGAAGTCGAAATCGCTGTTCTCGGGCTTTTTCAGCCAGTCGTAGCCGGGATAGGCATCGACCAGCACCGCGTCGAGGCGACCGGACTTGAGGTCGAGGAAGGCGGCTTCCTGGGTGTCATAGACCTTGATGTTGGCGCTCTTGCGGTAGTGATCCTCGAGATACTGGGAGCTGATGGTGGAACGCTGCGCGCCCAGGGTCTTGCCCTTGAGTCCGGACTCGGAAATCTTCAGCTTGCTGCCCTTCGGCGCGATGAATCGCAGGTAGTTGGAGTAGTAGGGCATGGTGAAGTCGACCTTCTTCATGCGCTCCGGGGTGATCGACATGGAGGCGATGATGGCGTCGTATTTCTTCGCCAGCAGGCCGGGGATGATGCCGTCCCAGTCCTGGGCCACGATCTCGCAATCGGCCTTCATCTCGTGGCACAGGGCACGGGCGATATCGACATCGAAGCCGACCAGTTCGCCCTTGGCGTTCTTCATGTTGAACGGGGGATAGGCGCCCTCGGTGGCGATGCGGATCTTCTCGGCCTGGGCCAGGCCGGTGAACAGCAGCCCGCCGATCAGGGCCAGCAAAGCAAAGCGGATTTTCATTGTTTTTCTCCTGTTGGTTTTCTCGGTGATTTGCGACTATGCCGCGTTTTTCCTCCAGCCGCCTCAAAGGCCGCTGGAAAGAAACTGTCGGAAGCGTTCCGATTCCGGTTGTTCGAAGACCTGGTCCGGTGGTCCCTGCTCCTCGATCACGCCCTGGTGCAGGAAGATCACCTGGTCCGAGACTTCGCGCGCAAAGCCCATCTCGTGGGTGACCACGATCATGGTGCGGCCTTCCTCGGCCAACTGACGCATGACCTGCAGCACCTCGTTGACCAGTTCAGGGTCCAGCGCCGAGGTGGGCTCGTCGAACAGCAGCGCCTCCGGCTCCATTGCCAGCGCGCGGGCAATCGCCACCCGCTGCTGCTGGCCGCCCGACAGGGCACCCGGGTAGACACCGGCCTTGTCCGGAATGCCGACCTTGTCGAGCAGGGCATGGGCCTGCTCGATGGCCTCGGCCCGGGGCTGGCCGAGCACATGCACCGGCGCCTCGATGATGTTCTCCAGCACCGTCATGTGCGACCACAGGTTGAAGCTCTGGAACACCATCGCCAGCTTCGAGCGGATGCGCGAGATCTGTTTCGGATCCTCGATCTCCAGTTCGCCGTTGCGGCCGGGCTTCAGCGCCAGTCGTTCGCCGTGCACGCGGATCTCTCCGGAGGTCGGGATTTCCAGCAGGTTGGTGCAACGCAGCAGCGTGCTCTTGCCGGAACCGCTGCTGCCGAGTATCGACAGCACATCGCCGGGCATCGCGGTCAGCGACACCCCCTTGAGCACCTCGTTGTCACCGAAGCGCTTGTACAGGTCGGTGATCTCTATCGCGGCAGTGGTCATGCGCTGGATACGGCCCGGAATCCGCTTTCAATCGTCAAGGCCCGGTAGTTTGAACCGGGCCTTGACGATTGAAAGCGGATTCCGGGCCGTATCCAGCGCATGAC
>WGBK01000124.1 GCA_015494335.1 Gammaproteobacteria bacterium
ACCCCGGCCTGGGCCGCCAGTTCGCGCTGTTCGTCGGTATTGACCTTGGCGAGGATGAAGCCGCCCTGGTATTCCTCGGCCAGCCTGGTCAGCACCGGCACCAGCATCTGGCAGGGGTTGCACCACTCGGCCCAGAAATCGACCAGCACCGGCTGCTGGAAGGAGGCTTCGATGACTTCCTGCTGGAAGGTCTCGGCGGTGACATTGCGTACAAAGGGGGAGTCGCTCATGGTTGCTGTTCGTCCTCGTGAATCTATGGCCAGGGTTACACCATCCAGGCTTCGGCGCCACCAGCAGTAGTCCGTGAAAAACGCCGTGAATACCTCCCTGTAGGCTTGGCTGCGGCTTCCATGCCGCAGACATTTTCACGGACTACCACGGGTACCGCCTTGAATGACTCGGGCGGATGGATGACTTGATCCCGACTATATGGCGCTGGCAGTTACAAAATCAACCCGGCGCGGATATACTTCGGCGGCCTTCAACTACGCGGAACCATCACCTTGAGCACAAGCTACGACGCGGCCTCGATCGAGGTCCTGACCGGCCTTGACCCGGTGCGCAAGCGCCCCGGGATGTACACCGACACCACGCGACCGAACCATCTGGCACAGGAAGTCATCGACAACAGCGTGGACGAGGCGATCGCCGGTCATGCCAGCCAGATCGGGGTGATCCTGCATGCCGACAATTCGCTGTCGGTGATCGACGACGGGCGCGGCATGCCGGTGGATATCCACCCGGAGCAGGGCATTCCGGGGGTCGAGGTGATCCTGAGCAAGCTGCATGCCGGTGGCAAGTTCTCCAACAAGAACTACGAATTTTCCGGTGGCCTGCACGGCGTTGGCGTATCGGTGGTCAATGCCCTGTCGAAACGGCTCGAGGTGCGCGTACGGCGTGACGGCAAGGAATACGCAATCGAGTTCGAGAATGGCGAGAAGTCGCGCGATCTGGAGGTGATCGGCAGTGTCGGCAAGAAGAATACCGGTACCACGATTCGCTTCTGGCCCGATCCACAGTATTTCGACAGCCCCAATTTCTCGATTCCCCGTCTCAAGCATATCCTGCGCGCCAAGGCGGTGCTGTGCCCGGGGCTGCGGGTGCGTTTCTTCGTCGAGAAGACTGGCGAGAAGGAGGAATGGTACTACGAGGACGGTCTTTCCGATTACCTGAGCGAGGCCCTGGAAGGTTATGCCCTGCTGCCGCCCGAGCCCTTCACCGGTTCCCTGCAGGGCGAGAAGGAGGCCGTGGACTGGGCCGTGACCTGGCTGCCGGAGGGTGGCGAGGCGGTGACCGAGAGTTATGTCAACCTGATTCCCACGGCCCAGGGTGGTACCCATGTGAACGGCTTTCGCAGCGGCCTCACCGATGCGATCCGCGAGTACTGCGAATTTCGCAAGCTGCTGCCGCGGGGCGTCAAGATCGCACCCGACGATGTCTGGGACAAGGCCAGTTATGTATTGTCGGTAAAGATGCAGGATCCGCAGTTTTCGGGCCAGACCAAGGAGCGCCTGTCTTCCCGCGAGACCGCGGCCTTCGTCTCGGGTGTGGTCAAGGATGCCTTCAGCCTGTGGCTTAACCAGCATGCCGATATCGGTGATGAACTGGCGCAACTGGCGATCAGCAATGCCCAGCGGCGCTTGCGCAGCGGCAAGAAGGTGGTGCGCAAGAAGGTTTCCGCCGGCCCGGCCCTGCCCGGCAAGCTGGCCGACTGCGCCAGCACCGATCTCAAGCGCACCGAGCTGTTTCTGGTCGAGGGCGATTCCGCCGGCGGTTCCGCCAAGCAGGCGCGTGATCGCGAGTTCCAGGCCATCATGCCCCTGCGCGGCAAGATCCTGAATACCTGGGAGGTTTCCTCGGATCAGGTGCTGGCCTCCCAGGAGGTGCACGATATCTCCGTGGCCATCGGCGTCGAACCCGGTTCCGACGATCTCTCCGGCCTGCGCTACGGCAAGATCTGCATCCTCGCCGATGCCGATTCCGACGGCGCCCATATCGCGACCCTGCTCTGCGCCCTGTTCCTGCGCCATTTCCGCCCGCTGGTCGAGGGTGGTCATATCTATGTGGCCAAGCCGCCGCTGTATCGCATCGATATCGGCAAGGACAAGTACTATGCCCTGGACGAGGCCGAACGCGACGGCATTCTCGATCGCATTGCGGCCGAGAAGAAGAAGGGCAAGGTCAGCGTGACCCGATTCAAGGGGCTGGGCGAGATGAACCCGATGCAGCTACGCGAAAGCTCCATCGCCCCCGATACCCGCCGACTGGCGCAACTGGCTATCGAACCCGGCGATGAAACCTTCGAGATCATGAACATGCTGTTATCCAAGAAACGTGCCTCCGACCGCAAGGCCTGGCTGCAGGAACGCGGCGATCTGGCGGAGGTCTGAGATGAGCGAAAACCTGGAACTCAATTACGAAGGCGTCGAGCGCGAGCCGCTGTCGCAATTCACCGAAAAGGCCTATCTCGACTATTCGATGTATGTCATTCTCGACCGCGCGTTGCCGCATATCGGCGACGGTCTCAAGCCGGTGCAGCGCCGCATCGTCTATGCCATGTCGGAGCTGGGGCTGTCGGCCAGCTCCAAGCACAAGAAGTCGGCGCGCACCGTCGGCGATGTGCTCGGCAAGTTCCATCCCCACGGCGATTCCGCCTGCTACGAGGCGATGGTGCTGATGGCGCAGGATTTCTCCTATCGCTATCCGCTGATCGACGGCCAGGGCAATTTCGGCTCGCCCGACGATCCCAAGTCTTTCGCCGCCATGCGCTACACCGAGTCGCGCCTGTCGGCCTACGCCCGGGTGCTGCTGCAGGAGCTGGGGCAGGGCACGGTGGAATGGGTGCCGAATTTCGACGGCACCCTGCAGGAACCCTCGCTGTTGCCGGCGCGCCTGCCCAACATCCTGCTCAACGGCGCCAGCGGCATCGCCGTCGGCATGGCGACGGACATCCCGCCGCACAACCTGCGCGAGGTGGCCAGCGCCTGTATCCGTCTGCTGGAGAATTCGCGCAGCTCGCTGGATGCTCTGCTGGAGCATGTGCAGGGGCCGGACTACCCGACGGATGCGGAGATCATCAGCAGCCCCGAGGATATCCGCGAACTCTACGAGACTGGCCACGGCAGCATCCGCATGCGCGCGGTCTATCAGCGCGAGGACGGCGACATCATCGTCACCGCGCTGCCGCACCAGGTGTCCGGCGCGCGGGTGCTGGAACAGATCGCCAGCCAGATGCAGGCGAAGAAACTGCCGATGGTCGACGATCTGCGCGACGAGTCCGATCACGAGAACCCGACCCGGCTGGTGATCGTGCCGCGCTCCAACCGCGTCGATGTCGAAGGCCTGATGAGCCACCTGTTCGCAACCACCGACCTGGAAAAAACCTACCGTGTCAATCTCAACATGATCGGCGTCAACGGCCGGCCCCAGGTGAAGAATCTGCTCGGCATCCTCAGGGAATGGATCGGTTTCCGCATGGACACGGTGCGCCGGCGCCTGCAATGGCGGCTCGACAAGGTGGACAAGCGCCTGCATATCCTCGAGGGTCTGCTCGTCGCCTTCCTCAACCTCGACGAGGTGATCCGCATCGTGCGCTACGAGGAGGAGCCGAAGGCGAAGCTGATGGAAACCTTCTCCATCAGCGAGATCCAGGCCGAGGCGATCCTTGAAACCAAGCTGCGCAACCTGGCCCGGCTCGAGGAGATGAAGATCCGTGCCGAGCAGGAAGAGCTGCAGAAGGAGAAGCAGGAGATCGAAACCCTGCTCGGTTCCGAGCGGCGCATGAAAACCCTGATCAAGAAGGAGATCCTCGCCGATGCCGAACAGTATGGCGACGAGCGCCGTTCACCCATCCGCCAGCGTGAGGCCGCGAAAGCACTGAGCGAATCGGACCTGACGCCCTCGGAACCGGTTACCGTGGTGCTCTCCGCCAAGGGCTGGGTGCGCGCCGCCAAGGGTCACGAGGTCGATCCCGCCGCGCTCAGCTACAAGGCGGGCGACGAGTTTCTCGCTGCGGCCCGCGGCAAGAGCAATCAGCAGGTGGTATTCCTCGACAGCAACGGGCGGAGCTATACCCTGACTGCCCACAGCCTGCCCTCGGCGCGCGGCCAGGGCGAGCCGCTGACCGGGCGCTTCAAGCCCGCGCCTGGCGCGGAATTCCTCGCCGTGGCCATGGGGCAGGACGAGGACCGCTTCCTGCTGTCGACCACCCACGGCTATGGCTTCATCTGTCGTTTCGCCGACATGGTCACGCGCAACAAGAACGGCAAGGCGCTGATCACGGTTCCGGCCGGTGCGCGATTGCTGCCCCCGCGCCGGGTCACCGAGCCGGAATTGCAGCAGATCGTGGCCCTGAGCAGCGCCGGATATCTCGGTGTGATCGAAGCGGCCGAACTGCCGCAGATGGCTCGCGGCAAGGGCAACAAGATCCTCAATATCCCGTCGAAGAAGCTCAAGGCCGGCGAGGAGTGGCTGACCGCGCTGGAAGTGATCGGTCCCGGCGACAAGCTGCTGTTGCATGTCGGGCGCAAGTTCAAGGCGATGGACTGGAAGGAACTGCAGGATTACCGCATAGAACGCGGCAAGCGTGGGCACAAATTGCCCCAGGGCTGGCGCAATGTGGATCGGCTGGAGCTGCAGTCAGCGGGTTGAAGTAAAACTGGCGATAACATTCCGTTGATGAGGAGCAGTGATAATCGGCGGTACCTGATTTCATAGTAACGGAGACTGAAACATGCTGGATCTTGCTCATTTGCACCCGATGATTGTCCATTTCCCGCTGGCGCTGACGCCGCTGGCCGTATTGCTGCAGGTCTGGATCCTGTTCAGTGGCGAAAGCCCGCTGGGTCGCAGCTGCTCTGCCTACACGGCACTGGGGTTGATGATCGTGGCGGGCCTGTCCGCGCTGGCAGCCGCCGGTCTGGGCGATGTGGCACTGGATATTGCCGTGGACAAGGGCTTTCCCGATGCCAAGATGGAAGATCATGAAGATCTGGGCTTCACGACAGCCTGGCTGTTGTTCGGGCTTGCGGCACTGGAGGCCTGGTTGTTCTGGAAGAATCCGACCTCGCGAACTCCCGGTGTGCTGGTTACTCTCCTCGGCGTGGGTGTCATGGTTCTGCTGCTGACGACGGCATGGTATGGCGGCAACCTGGTTTATGGTCTGGGTATCAATGTCGGCTGATCCGTTCGGATCCATGAAATGAAAAAGGCCGCGCAATGCGCGGCCTTTTCATATTCGGGAGTGCCTGGGCGCCTGTGATTCAGCCTTCGTCTTCCTCGCAGTTGGCGACCATGTTCTGCAAGGCTTCCATGTCGAGGATATCGACCTGCTTGCGGTTGATTTGCACCACGCCGGAATCCTGCAGCGACTTGAACAGGCGGCTGACGGTCTCGACGGCGATGCCGAGATAGCAGGCAATGTCGTGTCGGGACATGGGCAGGATGAAACTGGTGGCGGAGAAACCACGGCGCTTGAAGCGCTTCGATATGCTCAGCAGGAACGAGGCCAGCCGTTCATGAGCAGTCTGCTGACCGAGCAGCAACAGGTGTGTGTGGTCGGCATTGAGCTCGTGGCCGACCAGGTGGCAGATCTGATGGCGCAGGTCGGGCATCACCTCGCACAGGTTGTCGAGCTTGTCGTAGGGCAGGGCGCAGTAGCTGGTGTTCTCGAGTGTCGAGGCATAGCAGCGATGCTTGCTGGACTCCATGCCGTCCAGCCCGAAGATCTCGCCCGGCAGGTGGAAACCGAGGATCTGCTGCTCGCCGGTCTTCTTGGTCAGGTAGGTCTTGACCCCGCCGGTACGCACCGCGTAGAAGGCGTGAAACTTGTCGCCGGGCTGGTAGATGATGCTGTTGGCGTCGGTGGAACGCGGCCGTTCAATGTACTCGTCGAGCTTGACCAACTCGTCGTGGGTAAGACCGCGCGGCAGGCAGAGCTCCGACAGGCTGCAGGCTTCACAGCTTACCTTGAGTTGCTTCGCAAGTTGAGCCTGGCTCATAAAGTGTCTGCCCTCTGTTCATTGTCGGGTTAGCGGGCTGCCGGGCCAGAGCCAGTAGACTCCTGAAAGACCCCATGGTTCCTCTTGATTATTGTCAAGTTGACCCAGGTCATTTCCCGAACCGAGGCAAATTGCCACACTCGCCACCGCTTTATGTGTGTCAATTCTATACGAGGCCTTGATCTATGGAAACCTACAATTACAAGGTCGTGAGGCAGTTTGCCATCATGACGGTGATCTGGGGGATCGTGGGCATGACAGTCGGAGTGTTCATCGCGTCGGAGTTGATCTGGCCCGATCTCAACTTCGGACAGTCCTGGCTTGCCTACGGCCGCCTTCGCGCACTGCATACCAACGCGGTGATCTTCGCTTTTGGTGGTTCCGCGCTGTTTGCCACCTCCTATTATGTGGTACAGCGAACCTGCCACACCCGCTTGTTCAGTGACGGCCTGGCGGCCTTTACTTTCTGGGGCTGGAACCTGGTAATAGTGCTGGCAGCGGTTACGCTCCCGCTTGGTCTGACTTCATCGAAGGAATACGCCGAGCTGGAATGGCCGGTGGACATCCTCATCACCCTGGTCTGGGTGGCTTACGCGATCGTGTTCTTTGGCACCATCATCAAGCGCAAGGTCAAGCACATCTATGTAGCCAACTGGTTCTACGGCGCCTTCATTCTGACCATTGCGGTGTTGCATATCTTCAATAACCTGGAAATGCCGATCGCCCTGTTTGGCGGCAGCGACTGGTTCAAGTCCTATTCCGTCTATCCCGGCGCCATCGATGCGATGGTGCAATGGTGGTACGGCCATAACGCGGTAGGCTTCTTCCTCACCGCCGGCTTCCTCGGCATGATGTACTACTTCATACCGAAGGTGTCGGGTCGCCCGGTCTATTCCTACCGCCTGTCCGTGGTGCATTTCTGGGCGTTGATCTCCACTTACATGTGGGCCGGACCGCATCACTTGCACTATACCGCACTGCCGGATTGGGCCCAGTCGCTCGGCATGGTGTTCTCGCTGATCCTGCTGGCGCCTTCCTGGGGTGGCATGATCAATGGCATCATGACCCTGTCGGGCGCCTGGTACAAGCTGCGTGACGAGCCGATCCTGAAATTCCTCGTGGTGTCGCTGTCCTTCTACGGTATGTCCACCTTCGAGGGACCGATGATGGCGATCAAGACCGTCAACGCACTGTCCCACTACACCGACTGGACCATTGGTCATGTACACTCCGGCGCACTCGGCTGGGTGGCTCTGGTATCCATCGGTTCCCTGTATGCGCTGATTCCGTGGCTGTACGGCAAAAAGAGCATGTACAGCGTATCGCTGGTCAATGCTCACTTCTGGATCGCGACCGTGGGCGTGGTGTTGTACATCGCCGCGATGTGGATCTCCGGCGTCATGCAGGGCTTGATGTGGCGTGCGGTCAACCCGGACGGAACGCTGACCTACAGCTTCGTCGAATCGCTGCAGGCCACCTATCCGTTCTACGCGGTACGTCTGGCCGGTGGTCTGCTGTTCCTCAGCGGCATGTTCATCATGGCCTACAACGTGTTCAAGACCATTGCCGGCGCACCGTCGAGCAATGAAGTCGAAGTCACTCAGCCGGCCTGACGGAGGTATCGATCATGAGTCATGAAATAGTCGAAAAGAATGTCGGGCTGCTGGCGATCCTGATCGTCATCGTGATCAGCTTCGGCGGTCTGGCGGAAATCGTACCGCTGTATTTCGTCAAGGACACCACCGAGCCGGTGGAGGGTCTCAAGCCCTATACCGCGCTGCAGCTGGAAGGCCGGGACATTTACATCCGTGAAGCCTGTAACGCCTGTCATTCGCAGATGATCCGTCCGTTCCGCGCCGAAACGGAACGCTACGGTCACTACTCGGTCGCGGGTGAGTTTGTCTACGACCATCCCTTCCTGTGGGGCTCCAAGCGTACCGGGCCGGATCTGGCCCGGGTCGGTGGTCGCTACTCCGACGAGTGGCATGTCGCTCATCTGACCAATCCGCGTGATGTGGTGCCCGAGTCCAACATGCCGGCCTTCCACTGGCTGGCGGATGCCAAGCTGGATGGCAAGAATACCGCGGCCAAGATGAAGGCCCTGCGCGCCGTTGGCGTTCCCTACACCGACGAGGACATTGCCGGTGCCGCGGATGCCGTCAAGGGCAAGACCGAAATGCAGGCGCTGATTGCCTACCTGCAGAATCTCGGCACAGCCGTCAGCTCACGCTAGGAGGTCAAGATGGATACATTAGCAAGTTATTGGGTTACCGCGATAACCCTGATCAATATCTTCGCCTGCTACTGGCTGATTCGCTGGACCATGAAGGTGCGCGAAGGCGAGTCCGCAGTGGGGGAGGTGACCGGTCACAAGTGGGACGAGAGCCTTGAAGAGTACAACAATCCTTTGCCGCGCTGGTGGTTGTGGTTGTTCTACGGAACCATTGTCTTTGCACTGGTGTATCTGGTGCTCTATCCGGGACTCGGCAACTTCAAGGGTGTATTGGGCTGGTCTTCTGCCGGCCAGTATCAGGACGAGGTGAAGATGGCGGATGCCAAGTACGGCCCCATCTTTGCCAAGTTCGCCGGCACCCCGATTCCGGAACTGGCGAAGGACAAGTCAGCGATGGAAGCCGGTCGTCGACTGTTTGCAACCTACTGCACTCAGTGCCACGGCTCCGATGCAGGGGGCACCACCCACTTCCCGAACCTGACCGACAACGACTGGTTGTATGGCGGTACCCCGGAGAAGATCGAGGAAACCATCCTCAAGGGTCGCAATGGCATGATGCCGCCGATGGGGCCGGTACTGGGTGAAAAAGGTGTCGAAGAGGTGGCTGCCTATGTCATGTCCCTGTCCGGGCGCAAGGTGGACCCGAAACTGGCCGAGGCTGGCAAGCAGAAATTCGTTTCTGCCGGTTGTATCGGTTGTCATGGCATGGATGCGAAGGGCAACCAGGCTATCGGCGCCGCGAACCTGACCGATACCACCTGGCTGCACGGCAGTACTGCGCGCAGCATCAAGGAAACGATCACCAAGGGTCGCAAGAGCCACATGCCTGCGCACGAGAAATTCCTCGGCAAGGACAAGGTCCATCTGCTGGCGGCCTACGTGTACAGCCTTTCACACAACAAGTAATACCATTGGATGTCGGCCCTTTTCGGGCCGACCCCCAAGGGCTTTGGCCGGGGGAGCAGCATGCGTAACCGTCTCCGCGCATGCTGTTTCTCCGGCTTTTTGTTGTCTGCGGTCACAGGTATCGTTTTTGTTGAACCGGATCATGGATTAAGGGCACATGTTTCGATGATCATGCAACCGATCCGCCCGGAGCGGGTCTCTGTGTGAGTTCGTCAGAGAAATTATCCCTTGTCCGCTGATCGATCAGAATGTTGACTGCAACGGAAGTTCGCGCTGTGCTGGGTACGCGCATACCGGGCATCGAGATGCTGCGCGCCCTGGCCATCATCGCCGTGCTGTTGCAGAACCGTACCAGTCCGGAGTTTGCAACCCAGGGCCTGTTTGCGCGCCTATGGTCGATGATCTCCGGTACGGGCTGGAGCGGGGTGCAGCTGTTCTTCGTCATCTCCGGTTTCCTGATTACCGGTATCCTGCTCGACAAGGCCGATCAGCCTCGGGTGCTGAAGAATTTCTACATGCGCAGGGTGCTGCGCATCTTTCCGGTCTATTTTGCCTTCCTCGCCTTTTTCTACTTGCTGCTGCCGGCGCTGGACGCTTTTCCACGCTGGCTGGAGCCTTCGCAACAGCATCAGTTCTGGTTCTGGACCTACCTCGTCAACTGGGTTCAACCCTATGTCGAGGGACTGCGTTTCGGGCACATTTGGTCGCTTGCCATCGAGGAGCAGTTCTACCTGCTGTGGCCCTGGCTGGTGCTGTTCGTGGCGCCGCGACGCATGATGAGGCTGTGTCTGCTGCTGATTGTTTCGGCGCCCCTGTTCCGGCTGGCGTTGTGGCGGTTCGATCCGCAGTGGGAGCATAGCGCCTATACCTTTACCTTTGCGCGCTGGGATGCCCTTGCGATCGGCGCTCTGCTGGCCTACTGGCTGCGATCCGAAAGACATTTCGAACGGCTTCGACCCTGGGTCAAACCACTGTTCTTCGGTCTGCTGGCAGTAATCCTGGGACAATTGCTGTGGTTCCACGAGTTCCGTGCCGTCACCGGCACCCTCGGTCTGCTCAACCAGACCACGGTAGCCCTGTTCTCCGGTGCCCTGTTGCTGCTGGCCCTGTCGGTTCCCCTGCCGGAGGGGCCGGGTTGGAAGAACCGCATCGGCCGCTGGCTGATGGCCGTGGGCAAGTACAGTTACGCGCTGTATCTGGTCCATATGCCGATCAAGATGTGGTGGACGCAAAGTGGTTTTGCTCTGCGACCCATGGACTTTTCGGGCGCCCTGGCCGAACCGCTGGCCCTGCTGGGTAATTTCTTGGTCGTTTTCAGCCTGTCGCTGGGTCTGTCCTGGCTCAGTTGGCGCCTCCTGGAACAACCCTTCCTGCGCTTGAAACGACATTTCGCCTGAGAAAACCGCCGATTCCGGGCTTGTCCAGGGCTTACGCCTGTGGTATCAATTACAAAATGCAGATAAAACATCGATAAATCGTCTGCATTTTTCTTTGCCGGGCGCGGTCCGCGCCCACCCATTTCGAGGAGGAATACCATGAGCCATTTCAAGAAGCTGTCCATAGCCGGTTTGAGCCTGATGGCGGGCCTGTCCCTTGGCGCCGCCCAGGCGGCTACCCAGTGGGATATGCCGACCCCTTACGGCGATGGCGTGCACCACACCAAGAATGTCCGCCAATTTGCCGAGGATGTGAACAAGGCCACCGGCGGCGACCTGGTCATCAAGGTGCATTCCGGCGCTTCCCTGTACAAGCATCCGGAAATCTACCGCGCGGTACGCACCGGACAGGTACCGATCGGCGAGATGTTCATGGGACTGCTGGGCAACGAGAATGCCGTGTTCAAGGCCGACAATATTCCCTTTCTGGCTTCGGATTTTGATTCCGCGAAGAAGCTGTGGGCAGCAAGCCGTCCCTACATAGAAGACTATCTCGCCAAGAACGGCCTGAAACTGCTGTATGCCGTGCCCTGGCCGCCCCAGGGTTTCTATACGAAAAAGCCGATCCGTTCCGGTGCCGACCTCAAGGGCCTGAAGCTGCGCGCCTACAGCCCGGCCACCTCCCGTCTCGCGGTATTGCTCGGCGCCAGCCCGACCACGGTGCAGACTCCGGAAATCCCGCAGGCCTTCAGCACCGGGCTGGTAGATGCGATGGTGACCTCGCCGTCCACTGGCGTCAGCTCCCAGGCATGGGATTTTGTCCAGTACTACACTGATACCCAGGCCTGGATTCCGAAGAACATGGTCATCGTCAATGCCCGTGCATTCAACCGTCTGCCCAAGGCAGAGCAGCAGGCCGTCATGGAAGCCGCCCGTCGCGCCGAGGAACGGGGTTGGAAGATGGCGATGGAGGAGACCCGGGCCAAGACCGAAGAGCTGAAGAAGCATGGCATGGTGGTTTCCGAGCCAACGCCTCAGCTCAAGGCTGACCTGAAGAAGGTGGGCCAGATCATGGCCGAGGAGTGGGCGAAGGAAGCCGGACCCGCCGGCCAGAAGATCCTCGACGCCCTTAAATAATCACGGGGATGCCTGCTGCCGCTGCGGCGGCAGCGGGTTCATCATGCGCAAACTGCTCGATTTCATCTACCGCGCTGCCGCGGCCGTGGCTGGCTTGTGTCTGGTGCTGATGACGCTGTTGATCCTGGCCCAGGTGGTGGGGCGCTGGTTCGACATTCTGGTGCCGTCCACCGAGGATTTTTCCGGCTTTCTGCTGGCGGCGGCGAGCTTCCTGGCCTTGCCCTACGCCTTGCGCGAGGGTGCCCATATCCGCGTCACCCTGGTGATCTCCCGCCTCGGGGCAACGGCTCGCCGTGCGGTCGAGGCGGCGGTATTGCTTCTGGCCCTGCCGTTGATGGCCTATATCGCCTGGGCGCTCGGTTTCATGGTGTATGAGTCCTGGCAGTTCCAGGAACTGACCCAGGGCTATGTGGCCGTGCCCCTGTGGATCCCGCAACTGCCGGTGGCCCTGGGCGCCCTGCTGATGGTGATTGCCCTTGCAGATGAGGCCATGGCCCTGATTCGACAGGGGCATACCCGTTATCAGGCTGTCGAGAACCGACATCTCGAGGAGGATATCGGCTGATGGACCAGGGTCTGATGATGCTGTTGCTGACCCTGCTGCTGTTCGGGCTGCTGGCGCTGGGACTGTGGGTGGCCCTGGCCCTGTTCCTGGTCGCCTTCGTCGCACTGTGGCTCAACGGCAGCAGCAATCTCGACATGATCATGGCGACCACCACCTGGGGCAGCTCGGCGAGCTGGACGCTGACCGCGCTGCCCTTGTTCGTGTGGATGGGTGAGATCCTGTTTCGCACGCGCCTGTCGAGCGACCTGTTCAGTGGCCTGTCACCCTGGCTGAACCGTCTGCCGGGCCGGCTGCTGCATGTAAACATACTCGGATGCGGCATCTTCGCCGCGGTATCCGGTTCCTCGGCGGCGACGGTGGCGACCATCGGCCGCATGACCGCGCCGGAGCTGCAGCGCCGCGGTTATCCCGAGTCGATGGCGCTGGGCACCCTGGCCGGTTCCGGCACCCTGGGCCTGCTGATCCCGCCGTCGATCATCCTCATCGTCTATGGCGTCTCGGCGGAGATCTCGATTGCCCGCCTGTTCATCGCCGGCGCCCTGCCTGGATTGATGCTGGTGCTGCTGTTCATGGGTTACACCACGCTCTGGTCCTTGTGGAACCGCGACCGGCTGCCGCCGCCCGAGCCGGCTCTGCCCTGGATCGAGCGTTTTCGCGCTTCGTGGAAGCTGCTGCCGGTGATGTTGCTGATCGCCTTCGTGCTGGGCTCGATATATGCTGGTCTGGCCACCGCCACCGAGGCGGCCGTGCTTGGCGTGGTGGGTTCGTTGGTGCTGGCCCGGCTCGGTGGCGACCTGGACTGGCCGACCTTCCGCGACAGCCTGTTCGGCGCGGTCAAGACCAACTGCATGATCATGCTGATCCTCGCCGGAGCCGCGTTTCTGACCATTGCGATGGGCTTTACCGGCATTCCTCGGGCGCTGGCCGAGGTGATTGCCGGCTGGCATTTGTCAGCGGGCTGGCTGCTGGTGGCGCTGACCCTGTTTTTCATCGTCATGGGCTGCTTTCTCGATGGTATTTCCGTGGTTGTGCTCACCACCTCGGTGGTGTTGCCGATGGTGCAGCAGGCGGGCATCGACCTGCTGTGGTTTGGCATCTACCTGGTGATGGTGGTGGAGATGGCGCAGATCACGCCACCGGTCGGTTTCAACCTGTTCGTCTTGCAGGGCCTGACCGGCAAGAACATCCTGCGACTCGCAGCCTACGCGATGCCGTTCTTTTTCCTGCTGATGGTGGCGGTGCTGCTGATTTCGGTGTTCCCCGAGATCGCCACCTGGCTGCCGCAACAGATGATCAACCGATGATGGATAGTCAACAAACCGAAACCGGCTGGCAGTTCTGGATCGACCGCGGCGGCACCTTCACCGATGTGGTGGCGATGAGTCCCGACGGCCGGGTGATGACTGACAAGCTGCTGTCGGAAAACCCGTCGCAGTACGAGGATGCGGCGATCGAAGGCATCCGCCGCGTACTCAAGCGTGAGGCTGCCGCCGGCCGATCGGTGGACCCCGGCCAGCCCTTTGTGGTCAAGATGGGCACCACCGTGGCCACCAATGCCCTGCTCGAACGCAAGGGCGATCCGACCCTGCTGGTGATCACCGAGGGCTTCGCCGACGCCCTGCGCATCGGCTATCAGAACCGCCCCGAGCTGTTCGCCCTGCGCATCCATCTGCCCGACATGCTCTACAGCCGGGTGCTGGAAGCGCGCGAGCGTGTGGATGCCCGGGGCGAGGTGATACGTCCGCTGGACCGGGAAGCCCTGCGCGAAGGGCTGCAGCAGGCCTTCGATGCCGGGATCCGCTCCGTCGCCATCGTGTTTCTGCACGGCTACCGCCATGCCGGTCACGAGCGTCTCGCCGATGAGCTGGCGCGACAGGTCGGCTTTACCCAGGTTTCCCTGTCGCACCAGGCCAGTCCGCTGATGAAGCTGGTTTCGCGCGGCGATACCACCGTTGTCGATGCCTATCTGTCGCCGATCCTGCGCCGCTATGTGGATCGCGTCGAGACGGCCCTGCAGGAGCTGCACCCCGGCCCCAACCGCCTGCAGTTCATGCAGTCCAGCGGTGGGCTGACCGAGGCGCGTCGCTTCGCCGGAAAGGATGCGATCCTCTCTGGCCCGGCCGGCGGCGTGGTCGGCATGGTGGAAACGGCCCGTGCCGCCGGTTTTGACCGCCTGATCGGCTTCGACATGGGCGGTACTTCCACCGATGTCTGTCACTACGCCGGGGAGTTCGAACGTGCCTTCGAGACTGAGGTGGCCGGCGTGCGCATGCGCGCGCCGATGATGCGCATCCATACCGTGGCCGCCGGCGGCGGTTCCATCCTCTGCTTCGACGGCGCGCGTTTTCGCGTCGGCCCGGAATCTGCCGGCGCCGATCCGGGACCGGCCTGCTACGGCAACGGAGGGCCGCTGTGCGTGACCGACTGCAATGTCATGCTCGGCAAGATCCAGCCCGAGCACTTCCCTCGCGTGTTCGGGCCCAATGCAGACCAGCCGCTGGATGTGGCGATCGTGCGCGAGAAGTTCGGGCAACTGGCTGACGAGATCCACAAGGCCACTGGTCGCCGCATGACCCCGCAGCAGGTGGCCGAAGGCTTTCTTGAGATCGCCATCGAGAACATGGCCAATGCGATCAAGAAGATCTCGGTGCAGCGCGGATACGATGTAGCCGAATACACGCTCTGCTGCTTCGGTGGAGCCGGGGCACAGCATGCCTGTGGCGTGGCCGATGCCCTGGGCATGCAGCGCATCTTTCTGCATCCTCATGCCGGCGTGCTGTCGGCCTATGGCATGGGTCTTGCGGATCTGCGGCAGATTATCG
>WGBK01000125.1 GCA_015494335.1 Gammaproteobacteria bacterium
ATCATCACCGACCGGATCGACCCCACGCAGTCGTCGGTGGTCTCCAATGTACCGCTCGGGCTGGGCGCCGTGGCGGGCACCGCCAGCCTGGTGGGCGACTGGCTGACCCGCGCCTACGAGACGGTGTTCAGCCTGCCCAGCGACATGCAGTACCAGCAGAACGGCATGCTGTTCGGCCAGTACCTGGTGGAGGCCTCCACCCGCTTCGAGATCACCGACAGCCGACTGGCCGCCAATTTCAGTGAGTTCTGGCAGTCGTGCGTGTTCTACGACATCCTGCTCGGCCTCTACGACTGGGATGATCTGTTCGTGGCCCCCGACCTGTGGGCCTTCATCCGGGCGAACACCTCGGTCTCGCGCAGCTTCGCCTACCGGGACGCGGCCAACAACCGGCTCATCCTGGGCTGCCGCGACGGCGCCAACAACCAGCTCGACACCGACCTGACCAATGACGTCGATCGTGCCAGGCAGTACTACGGTGAGAAGCTGGTGAAGGCCCCCACCACCAATGCTGCGGTAGCAAAGTTCGCCGCCGCCATGCCGGTATCCTATCAGTACCTGACGGGCCTAAGCGTCAGCGCCGAGGAGATCATCCGGCAGAACGCCCTCTCCAATGCGCTGCGGCGGGGGTTGAGCCAGTTCGCCTCCAGCGCCGGAGCGCCGGCGGCGGCCCAGGACTTCGCCCTGGCGCGGGCGGAGCAGGAGCGGCGCACCACCTATGCCGCCCTCGGGGAGATGGCCGGCCGCACCCTGCCCATCCTGCGCAACCTGTTCGAGGCCTTCATCTACGCCGTATTTCCCATCGCCTTCCTGCTCGCCATGCTGCCGAGCGTGGCGAAGGTGGCGCTGACCTACCTGAAGAGCCTGGTCTGGATCCAGTTGTGGGCGCCGCTCTACGCCGTGCTCCACTTCGCCATGAGTCTCTACAGCCAGAACCCCGCATCCAGCGCCCTCCTGCTGCCCGACGGCAGCAGCGCCCTGTCCCTGGCCAACTACACGGCCCTGGGCCAGGTGATGAGCGACGCCGCGCTCATCGCCGGGTATCTCAGCCTGTCCATCCCGATGATCTCCTACCTGGTGGTGAACCAAGGCGGCGCCATGATGGCGAGCCTCGCCAGCCGTGTCGCCCAGAGCTACGAGGCCCCGGTGGGCAAGGCCTCCGACGAGGCCTCCACGGGCAACATCAGCCTTGGCAACACCAGCATCGGCAACGCCGGCTGGTGGCAGCAAAACCAGAGTCCGAGCTGGCGGGCCGGTACCTCGACCATGGCCCACCCGGCCACGGGCGCGATGTACACGACCACGCCGGAAGGGCGGTACGTCGACGTGCCGCAATCCAATCTCCCCTTCTCCGCCAACATCGGCGACGCTGTCAAATCCTCGGTCCACACCCAGGCCACCGAGTCGCTGCAGGCCGCACAGACACAAGTAGCCGACTACGCAAACCTGGTGTCGGCCAACTACAGCAACATGGAACGCTTCACCAGCCAGACCGCGACGGAGACCGGCGTCAACCTCGACTGGAACCGGGCCGAGATGGCCGCGTTCCGACGGGAGTTCGGTGAGACCCAGCGGCTCGCCGACGAGTTCGGCAAGAACCGCGGCTACAGCGCTAGCCAGGCCGCCGAGATGCTGGGGCTGGCTTCCCTGGCCGCCCAGAATCCGAAATTACTGGACCTGGTAAGCCCGGTATCACTACGAGCAGAACTGAATCTTCGAGGCAGGAGTGATGCCCAAATCAAGGAAGACTGGCAGGATGCATTGCAATATGTCCAGGACACCCAGTACGGCAAGCACTGGCAGGCCGCCATCGATGCCGGGCATACCGCGGCCGCCGGCGTCCACCAGCGCACCGGTGACAGCCTGGCCGAGGAACTGTCCGGTGGCCTGCAGGAGCAGATCAGTCATCGCCATGCCACCATCACCACCCTCCAGGAAGCCGCTGCCTGGCAGGAGGCCCGGTCCCGTGTCGAGGAGCAGGGCTTCGCCTTCAGCGCAGATGTGGCCATGCAGGTGCGCGATCACATGATCGGTGCCGAAAAAGGTGTCTTCGCCCGCCCCGGCAGTCTCGACCCGACCTGGAGCGAACGCGACGTGGATGCCCTCTTCGCCCGGGCGGCAGCGGGAGACGCCATGGCCATGCGGGTCATCGCCCACTACGCCGACGAATATGGCCGTCGGGAAGGACTGGAACTCGCCGGGGTGCAGGATACGCCAACCAAGGATGCCGTCTTCCAGAAGAACGAAGCCTACATGGGCGAGGTCTACAACAAGGAAACCGAACCCGGGGGCATTCGGGACAGAGCAGCCGGTTTCAGGGAGGCCGCCCGGCACGC
>WGBK01000126.1 GCA_015494335.1 Gammaproteobacteria bacterium
GGCTCGGGATAGCGTTCGCAGGTCAGCTGAGCAAAGATCGAGTCGGCGATGTTGTTGTTGCCGCGCCAGTCGGTAGCGCGTTCGGCATAGGTGAACTGGTCGATGTAATGCCCGCCCAGCTCCCGGGCCAGCCTTTCGGCCTCGCCGTAGAGATCGGCATGATCAATGAGATGGCATTCCCCGTTGTAGAAGCGGATCTGCTCGATCTTCTCCCGCGAGGTCTGGCGCGGCATCACGGCGATGAAACGCAGGCCCAGCAGACGCGCGAAATAGGCCTCGGATACCGCGGTGCTGCCCGAGGAGGCCTCGATCACCGGCGTCCCCTCATCGATCAGACCGTTGCACAGGCCATAGAGAAACAGCGAGCGCGCCAGGCGATGCTTGAGGCTGCCGGTGGGATGGGTCGATTCGTCCTTCAGGTAGAAGTCGATCCGTGGCAGCGCCGGCAGGTCCAGCTTGATCAGGTGGGTGTCGGCGGAACGCTGGAAATCGGCCTCGATCAGGGCAATGGCCCGGTGTACCCAGCTACGCATGGCATCTCTACTCGTCAAAAGGACATTGTACGGGCAGCGCAGGGCGATGGAAAACCTTGCCATACCCTTTCAATTCCAGGGGTTGATTTGACCTTCCTCAAGGCCGCGCCCGCTTGCGGGCGCTACACTGCCGGCTCTCTTCTGCAGCGAGCATGGCCATGCAGCATGATCTGATCATCATCGGCGCCGGTCCGGCCGGCCTGAGTTTTGCCCTTTCCCTGCGCGACAGCGGCCTCAAGGTCGCCATCGTGGAGCGCCTGACGCGCGACGAACTGGCCGACCCGCCCGAGGATGGCCGCGACATCGCCCTGACCCACCTGTCGCGCCGGCTGATGCAGCAGCACGGCAGCTGGCAGCGTATCGGCGACGAGCACATCTCGCCGATCCATCGCGCCGAGGTGGTGGACGGGGATTCCCCCTATGCGCTGCATTTCGACAAGCCCGCCGATGAATCCGACGGACTCGGCTTTCTTGTCGCCAACTATCGCATCCGCAAGGCCATCTTCGAGGAGTTCGAGACCCTGGGCGAGAATTTCACCCTGCTCGACGCCACCGAGGTCGAACAGGTGCACAGCGATGACCGCGCGGCCCAGGTGCGCCTCGACAACGGCAAGACCCTGGAAGCCCAATTGCTGGTCGCCGCCGACACCCGCTTCTCCCAGAGCCGGCGCCAGATGGGCATCGCCGCGGACAGCGTCGATTTCGGACGCAGCGCCATCGTCTGCGAGATGGAACATGAACTGGATCATGGCCATACCGCCTTCGAGTGCTTTCACTACGGGCGCACCCTGGCCATTCTGCCGATGCCCGGACAGGTTTCCTCGATTGTCGTGACCGCACCGGCCGACCAGGTGGACGATATCGTCGGCCTCTCGCCCGAGGCCTTCGCGCGGGATATCGAGCAACGACTGCGCCATCGCCTCGGCAGCATGAAACTGCTCGGCAAGTGCCATGTCTATCCGCTGGTTGCGGTGCATGCGCGCCGCTTCCAGGCCCGTCGCTTCGCGCTCATCGGCGATGCGGCGGTGGGCATGCATCCGGTTACTGCCCACGGCTTCAACCTCGGCCTGTCGGGCCAGGATCTGCTCGCCCAGGGACTGCTGCAGGCCGTTCGCAGCGGTGGCGACATCGCCGCCCCGAGCCTGCTGCAACGCTATCAGCGACGGCACATGCTGTCGACGCGACCGCTGTACCACGGCACCAACGCCATCGTCGGTCTGTTCACCGACGACGAGTTTCCGGTCACCCTGGCACGCAAGGCGGTATTGCGCCTGTCCAATCACCTGCCGCCGGTGAAATGGGCCATCCGCCAGCAGCTGATGGCGAAACAGCACTTGTCCTCGCTGCTGCCGATCTGAGCCGGCCGCAGCCGGTGACGACGGAATCGGGTATCATGCCACCCCTGTTTTCCTGCGCAGCGATCCCCGTTCATGTTCACCAAGCTGTTGTTCACCCTGGTCATCTTCGGCGCCGCCCTGCTTTTCCTCAAGAAACGTCAGGCCGACGAGGAAGCTGCCGAGCGGCCGCGGCGCGCCGGGCCAGCGCCCAAGCCCGTGATGAGCGAGAACGAGCGGCTGTTCCGCCAGGGCGCCTGGCTGTTCCTGATCCTGATGGTGATCAGCGCCGTGGGTATCGTGATCTTCAAGATCGGCGACCGCTACGCCACGGTGGAAGTGCGCATCATCAATACCCGCAGCGGCGAAGTCCGAACCTATCGTGCGCCGCGTGACGCCATCCAGTCCGACCGCATCGTGACCGAGGACGGACGAATCATCTATCTGGCCGATGTCGAGCGCATGGAGGTCGACCCCGAATGAAACCACAACCCACCCGAAACCGATTGCCCATGTTCCGAGTCATTCTCTTCCTTTTCGGCTGGCTGTGGCTAACCCTGGCCGCCGCCAACCCTGCCCCTCCGGTCGGAGCCTGGTCGAATCAGGCCGAGGGCTTCAAGCGACAGGGTCTGGTGATCTACGAATCCGGACGCGGTCTGCTCAATTCGCCTGTAGCGTCCAGCCTTTTCAGTTGGCAACCGCTGGGCGATGGCCGCTATCGCATCGTCATCCATGATAACGGCCAGCCAACGGCCGAGTTGCGCTACGACGCGTCCCGGGACCGGCTGATACTGGACGGCCCGTCGGGACAGCATCAGGTCTTCCGTCGTCTTCCGGATGCGATGCCGGCCGACCCGGTGCAGCGCCTCGTCGAACGGGAACGGGCGCAACGGGATCAACGCTGGCAGGCCTTCCGGAAGCGCTACCGGAGGGTGGCCCTGGGGCTCATGCAAACACCGGACATCGCCGACCTGTGGGAGCGTGAAAGACAAAAGCCGGGATTCGTGGCCCTGATCGCCAACCCGACTCCGCTCGCCGAGGGCATACCGACCACGCCGCCGCTGTTGTCCCTGTCACGCAAGCGCGAACAGAATTTCATCAACCTGACCCTGGCCGCTGCCATCGACCCCGAGCTGCCGCGCACCGCCGCGGATCTCACGCCCTTTCAACAACGCCCGCAGGCCAGCATCGACACGACCCGCTACCTGTCGCCCGACATTACCGCCCGCATCCGGCAACTGTTGCAACAGGATGCAATCAGCTACCAGGAGGACCGCTTCCGTCTCGAATACCTGCAGGGTTATCGCGTCGGTTTCGAGGATCGGATCTCTGCCCACTATTCCGACGCACAAATGAAACAAACCCTGCCCCGTTTGTTGCAACAGATCGTCGGAGAGCACCCGCAGCTGATGGTGTACGAAATCCTTCGGCGCGAGTAAAGGCTCAGTCGGGGGTCAGTGGCAGGCACGCGGTATCGGCTACGGGGCGCCGCTTCGGCAAGCGTCCGGACAGCATGCGAACAACGGTTTCACCGGTCTTGCGGTAGACCGTCAACTTGCCGCCGACGATCGTCACCACGCGTGGCGCCTTGCCGGAATCGGTGACATAGACCGTCTCCCGGGAGCGGTGAAACAACCCGCCCTCGGCACGAGGCAGCACGCGCAGGCCCGCCATTTCGTCGATCACCCTTTCCGAGCGCCCGGGGAAATAATGGTGCTGCACCTGCAACAGGTATTCGCGCTCCTGCGGCAGACAATGCACTTGGGCCGGGTCGCCCCGGTACAGGGTCTCGGTGGTTCCGAGCAGGGCGTGATTCTTCCACGGCAACAGGAATACCGCACGCCCGTCCTGGGGCGCTTCCAGGTACCAGGCCTGCTCGACCGGTTCATCCAGTACCAGGTGAGCGCCCTGGACCAGGTCCGGCTCCGCCATGTCCAGCGGCGGATGCATGTGCTGGTTCACGGCATGAACCCAGGGACCGGCGGCATTGGCCATGCAGGCGGCTTCGACGGTTTCGATTCCTGACCCGGTCTCGTATTCCAATCTCAGCCCCCTCTCCTTCAGGTCGATTCCCGTGACCCTGGCACCATATCGAATCTCCGCGCCCAGTTCGCGAGCCGATTTCAGCACGGCCCGGGTCAGGGCCGCGTCATCGGTCTGCGCATCCTGGTACTGGAAAACCGCCTTCAGCCCCCGTTTCTCGATCCCCGGCAGGGAAGCGGCCTGCTTGCGGCCAAGACGGCGAAAACGATTTCGCCAGGGGCCGGACATCAGGGCATAGAGGGACAGACCCGCGTACAACTCCCATTGCCTGCGCCGTGTCGTTTCGTAGATGGGGATGTTGAAGGTCTGTCGCTGCACCAGCCGGGGCGCCAGTTTCAGCAGCAGCTCGCGCTCTCTCAGGCTTTCATAGACCAGCGGGATTTCGAAGGACTCCAGGTAGCGCAAGCCACCGTGGATCAGCTTGCTGGAGCGGCTGGAGGTTTCCCGGGCCGGTTCCGCATTCTTCTCAAGCAGCAGTACGCGATATCCGGCAGCGGCTGCCGCCTGCGCCACTCCGGCCCCATTGATACCCGCGCCGATGACCAGCAGATCCCATGGATCAGAAGTCATGGCTGACATCGACGATGTCGCTCTCCTGCTTGAGCTCGCTGTAGCGGTCCGTTTCGATCAGTTCGATACCGAGGCCGGCATATTTTTCCACCTCTTCGGCCGTGTTGACGGTGTAGGCCACCCATTCCCACAGGCCCGAGAAGAGCTCGGCCTGGTCATCGGGGCAGAATTCCGTATCCACGAACAGGTATTCCGGCGCAAGCTCATTCGCGATTTCCCGGTTGCGTTCCAGCCATTCCGGCAGTACCCAGCCGATGGGCACATCGAAATGCTTGCGCGCATGGGCTATGGCATCGTCGTTGAAGGAAATCATGATGCAATCGGAGAGAATCGGCTGCAGGGTTTTCATCACCAGATCCACGGCCTTCAGGCCCCAGTAGTCGATGCTCGATTGCTTGAGCTCGATGAAGCTCTTGACATGATCCTGCTTCGCCATCAGATCGACAAATTGTTCCAGAGTGGCAATGCGCAGATCCTCGAACTGGTCGCCGAAGCGTTCGCTGTAGCCGGCGGGCATGTCGCGAATCTCCTCCCAGTCGTGATCGGCGATGATGATCTGCTTGCCGGTCAGCTTCAGCAGGTTGGCGTCATGGCTGAGTATCGGCACGCCGTCGGCGGTGATGTGCACATCGCACTCGACATAGCGGGCGCCATGCCGGATCGCGTGTTCGAAGCCGGGCAGGCTGTTTTCGGGAAAGGATTCGGGTTCGCCGCGGTGGGCGACCAGGGCTACTCGACCGGTCATTGCAGGGGTTACCTCGGTGTGGCATAAGCAAAACTTGGGCTAGTATAAATGACCCTTGCGCTCAGGAAAGCACTATTTTCCGCCCCTGCCAGAGTCCTGCCATCACTATTTGGGCAGGGGTCGTGTCCGATCGGACACGACCCCAGCTTCATCGAAAGTTGTAACCTGGATGACGCGGCCCTGCCGCAGCTGCAGACCGGCATTCCGGCTACCAGTCCTTCGGCTTGCCGCGCAGTCTTTTCTTTGCGCCCTGACGGGTCTTGCTCTCGATTCTCCTGCGCCTGGCGGCCTTCCCCGGGCGCGTCGGAATGCGTTTCTTCGGCGTTCGCGCCACGCTGCGGATCAGCTCGCGAAGGCGCTCCAGGCAGTCGCGGCGATTCTTTTCCTGGCTGCGATGGCTCTGTGCCTTGATCACGATGACGCCGTCCCGGCTGATGCGGCTGTCGGTCAGCGCCAGCAGGCGCTGCTTGTAGAAATCCGGCAGGGACGAGCGGCGGATGTCGAAGCGGCAATGGATGGCGCTGGAGACCTTGTTGACATTCTGGCCGCCGGAGCCCTGGGCGCGTATGCCCTTGAGCTCGATTTCGTCGTCGGGTATTTCCACGTTCTGCAAGATTTTCATCATCGGGCCTCCGCTACAGACATCAGGCGCTGTCGCAATCCGGAGCTGCGCCGGGTCGCGCGCTGCACCGCCCGGCGCAGTACCGCTTTACCGCCCCAGACACGAAAGCTCGCGCGCGCCCGGGTGATGCCGGTATAGAGCAGTTCGCGCGTGCAGAGTTCGTTCTCCCGCTCCGGCAGAACCAGCAGCACCCGGTCGAACTCGCTGCCCTGGGACTTGTGCACCGTCATCGCATAGGCCGTTTCATGGGGCGGCAACTGGGCCAGGGAGAAGGCCTGAAGACCGCCCTCGTCGCTGTCGATCCAGAAACGCAGTTCCCCGTCGGGATCCCGCCACAACATGCCGATATCGCCGTTGTGCAGGCCATACTGGTGGACATTGCGCGTGATCATCAGCGGCTTGCCTTCGTAGAGTTCCTGTTCGGCGCGAAAGCCGTTCTGTTGCTTGAGCCATTGCTCGATGCAGGCATTGATGTGATGCACACCCATCGGACCCTGCCATTGGGCCGCGAGTATGCGAAAGCGCTGGAAGCGCTGCAGGGCTTCCTCGACGGAAGCCGAATCGTGGATCGATTGGTACTGTTCCCTGGCGATCTCCCGGTACCGCTCATCGACCGCATGGGCATCGGGTTGCGCCCATTCCAGATCGTCTTGCCCGTCACTGGCGCCGAGGATCTCCATGAAGCCGTCGACATCCCCGGCATTGATGCAACGGGCCAGTTTTCCGATCCCCGAACCCTCGCCGAATCGACGGCTTTTCTGCAGCACGACCACCTGCTCGGCCAGCGGATAATCCGACGAGGAAGGCGGCAGCTCCAGGCCAAATTCGCGCTGCAGCCAGCGGCAGGTTTCGGCACCGCATCCGCTGTGCTGCAGGCCCCCGCAGAGATCCGCGAAGACGCTGCCCGCCTCGACCGAGGCCAGCTGATCCTTGTCGCCAAGAAGAATCAGCCGCGACTGCGGCGGCAAGGCCTCGCAAACCGCGTACATCAGGTTCTGATCGATCATCGAGGCCTCGTCGAGTATCAGCACATCGAAAGGAAGGGGGTGCTCCCGGTTGTGCCGCGCACGATGACTGCGGTAGTCGATGCGCAGCAGCCGGTGCAGGGTTAGCGCCTTGTCGGGCAGCCGGTTCCGCAGTTCTGCGGGCAGATCGACAAGGCTCTCGCCCAGGGATTCGGACATCCGGGCAGCCGCCTTTCCGGTGGGCGCGGCCAGGGCGATGCGCGTATCCGGGTTCTGTTCCAGCAGCAGATGAATCAATCGGGCCACAGTCCAGGTCTTGCCGGTACCGGGTCCACCGGATATGACCAGAAAGCGGTAGCGCAGCGCCTGTATCACCGCAAGCTTCTGAAAATCCGTTTCGTCCTGTCCGGGGAAGCACCGGTTGACGGCCTGGATCAGGCTAGCGTCCAGTGCCTGCGCCTCTCCCGCCCTTTGCAGCAGATCTCCGGCCATGACCCTTTCCTGGTGATGGAGGCGTTGCAGGTAGAATCGATCCTGATCCTCGATCAGCGGCAAGACCGTATCCGGTCCGCCGACAAATTCCGTCGATTCGACGAGCACCTGCAGATCGGCGTCTGCCAGTTCATCGAATCCCAGCTCCCTCGCCCGATCCGCCACGCGGTCGATCTCCAGGCAGACATCGCCTTCCTGTATGCCCTTCTGCAACAGCAGGGCCAGTTGCAATCCCTCGACCGGGGCTTCCGGCCATTGATCCCGCAGCAACTCGGCCAGGGCCATCAGGCTGTAGTCCAGGCCCGCGGCTGCAAGCTGTTGCCGAATACGGGTCAGTGTGCTCATTCGACCCTCCCCGCCAGCAGCCGATCCAGTTCCTCGATAATGGCAAGCGACGGGTGATCCGAAAACACACCGTACTGCATGACGCTGTCTGCGGACATTCCACGAAGAAACAGGTAACGAACGCCGCCCATGTGTCGAGCGTAGTCATAGTCTGCTAACCGGTTCTTCAGGTGCCGGTGCAGGGCCAGCGTATAGATCAGATATTGCAGGTGATAATCGTGATCGTACATGGCCTGTCGGCAGGATTCGGGGCCATAGTCCTGCCGGGACGCGCCGAGATAATTGCTCTTGTAGTCGAGCACATGATATCGGCCCTCGATCTCGTAGATCAGGTCGATGAAACCCTGGAGATAGCCATTGATGGTATCGAATGAGAGCTGCCGCTTCGGTTGCAGGTAATCGTGACGATGCAGAAAATCGTTCAGCGCCCGGACATCGAGTTGCCTGCAGGACATCAGAAACTCCATTTCCTTGACACAGTTTCGCGGAGCCAGGTCCGCGAGCCGATGCCCGCCGAGATCGCAGCACCGGATATCCTCGTACCAGCTCCGCAAGACCGGTGTCCATTCCTCGTCGAAACCGTAGGCGTTCAGCTTCTCCCGGATCAGCATTTCGTCCGCCGACATGTCGAGGCGCTGGTCTTCCATCAATTCATG
>WGBK01000127.1 GCA_015494335.1 Gammaproteobacteria bacterium
CGAAGGAACGCATTCTGATTCACAGCGACCGCCACGGCATCGTGGTCGAGGACATCGACCACAGCCATCAGCGAATCGTCGACAAGCTGCTCGAGCTGGATCGACAGGCCGGGGAAGGCAAACCGCGAGAGAAATGAGTTACCAGGGCCGGTTGCGCAAGTGCAAACGGTACAACAAGGGCGACACCCACCACTCAAACAGCGTGAACAGAACCACCGCGAGCAGGATGTCCAAGACATCCAGCCCCAGCGGTTCGCGCAGCAGCCACAACGGCAACAGGGATTCCGGCCACTGGTCGAGACCGCGGAAGCGCGCACTGGGCTCCAGGCCCATGCGGCGCTTGACGAAGCTCGTCAACCCATCGCCCAGCATGGCCCAGACACCGAACCCGGCGCCGACCCCTGCCCCGATCCCCAGCCATGCACCGAACAATGCACCGGCCAGGATCGCCGACACCAGGCCACGCCAGGTCTTGGAATGACCGAGCAGTGGGCGCCCGTCCGTGAAGCGCAGGCCGAAATCCATCGGCCACGCGCAGCAACCCCCCAGCAGATCGCGCGCCAGGATCGGAGCGCCGTGGACCAGCACCAGCAGAGTCGCCGCCTGCAGAATCGCCAGCCAATCTCCACCCATCCATACCACCTCCGTTTCGAATTGTCGTGCACTTCACAGGTTGCGGCAAAACTGAAGTCCTATACTGGCGCAAAAAAGGAGCAGGAGGAAGTCATGATTCCCGCAGAACAGCGAAGCAGCATCACCCAGTTCGAACTCGGCCAGATGTTCCGCAAGGCGCCCGAGGATCAACGCGACTACCGCCAGGCCGCCGCCTGGTTTGCCCGTTCGGCGCGGCAGGGACTGCGCGACGCCCAGTACATGACCGGCCTGATGCACGCCCGGGGCCTGGGCGTCGAGCGCAATCCCGTCGAGGCCTTTGCCTGGCTCGAAGTGGCCGCCGCCCAGGGCTCGCGCAAGGCCCTGCGCTGCCTGCACAGGCTAAGGCGCGAACTCGATCCGCTGCAGCAGCGGCTGGGCCGCGAACGGGCGAAACGCTATTATTGCGATTTCGTATCCCGGGAAAATCCATGAAACACAAGGGAAAGACCGCCCTCGTCGCCATCGTCATCGCCGCCCTCTACGGCTATGTGGAGAAGAACCCGCAGCTGCTCCAAAGCCTGCAGGCCGCGACCGGGTCCACCACCGCCGAAACCCGTAGCCTGCCCCCGCCCACCGGCTCCGGGTTGGAACAGGTCATCGCCCGGCGCCAGAGCGATGTTCAGGTGCGAGGCAGCGGCAAGGTGATCCGCCTGCTGCCCGATGACAACGACGGCAGCCGCCACCAGAAATTCATCGTCCGTCTCGACTCCGGCAACACGATACTGATCGCCCACAACATCGACCTGGCCCCGCGCATCGACCGGCTACGGCGCGGCGACCGCATCGAGTTCTACGGCGAATACGAATGGAACGACCGCGGCGGCGTGGTCCACTGGACCCACGACGACCCGGCAGGCCGCCACGAGGATGGCTGGCTCCGCCACAAGGGGAAAACCTATCAGTAGTCATGAAGCTGTCCCGCCTCGACCACCTGGTTCTAACCGTCCGCGACCTGGATGCGACCGTCGAGTTCTATGTCTCGGTTCTGGGCATGGAGCTAGGAACCTTTGCCGAAGGACGGCTGGCACTGAAGTTCGGCAACCAGAAGATCAATCTCCACCTCCACGGTCATGAATTCGAACCCAGGGCTGCGCATCCCCTGCCTGGCTCTGCCGACCTGTGTTTTCTCACTGACACAGAGTTGTCCGAGGCGATGCAACAGGTTCGTGATCGAGGAGTCGAAATCCTGCAAGGACCAGTAGCGCGCACAGGAGCAAACGGGCCGATCCTGTCCTTCTATTTCCGCGACCCGGACGGAAATCTGATCGAAGTGGCCAACCCCGCCCCGGCCGAGGAAACCGCCTGATGGCAGATGGGGTATGAATATCCTGCTGACCCTGGCCCGAGGGCTGGTGCTCTTCGTGGCCCTGTTCGGTTTCCTGTTCGGTCAGGTCTTCAACGGGCAATTCACGCCGGGGGCTGGCCTCGCGGGTATTTTCGGCCTGTTCAGCGCCCTGGTCGGAACGACGCGCCTGCAGGCTTCGCCCCGCTGGGCCCGGGCCGTTGCGCTCTCTTGCCTGCTGGCCCTGCTCGGTGTCGCTCTGGATGTCTGGAACTACTACCAGCACCTCGCCATCGCCGGAAGCTACTACGCCTGGATACTGATCGCCCCCTTCGGCGCCGGACTGCTGCTCATCCTGTTCCAGGCCCTTGCCCTGACCCGATCGCGCCCGCCCGGGCGCGCAGGCGACGGCGGTGGTGCCGCCACTTGAACCAGCCGCTCCACAGCAGCACCAGGGCCGCCACAACCGCCAGGTCATTGACCCAGACCCACAGCGGGTGGAAGAACTCGCCGTCGTGCAGGGCCAGCATCAGGTCGTAGAGACGCGCTTCGCCGCTTTCGGGCAGCGGCAATATCTTGCTGCTGTCCCGCGTCAGCAGACCCCAGTCATTCTTCTTTGCAAAGACATCGCGCGGCATGTGCGGCGTGCCGTGCAGCATGTACCACTCCTCGCCGTCGTGCAGCCGGTTCATGGTGCCCATGCCGCTGACGAACAGCTTGTCGCCGAGCCGGGTCATGCGCCAGGCAAAACCTTCCACTTCCCGCTGCCAGTGCTGCAGATCCTTCGAAACGAACAACCCGAGTCGGTTGCCGATGCGGTAGTTCTCGCCGTCGAAATCGATGCTCCAGATATCCGTCGAAAGATCGCGGTAAACCGGCGGCAGCAGGGACAGCGGAATATGAGTCTGCTTCATCAGTTTGCGCAACCCCTGCGGATGGTCGAGAAAGACACCGGTGACCAGCAGTAACAGAATCGCTGCAAAACCGATCAATACCCAGCCGTTGGAATGCCAGCGCCGCCAGCCCAGCAGGATGGACTTGCCCTGACCCTGACGCGCGCGCAAACGCCTTGTCAACAGGTAGAGGATGAAGCCACTGACGGCGAGAAAACCCAGCAGCCAGGCCGCGACATCGTTGATCCACAGGGACAGATCGCCACTGAACAGACCGCGACCATAGTGCAGATCGCGTACCAGGCGTCCCAGGGAAACCCGGTCCGGCAGCAGATCCCGCGGCAGCGGAGCGAGTTCGAGCGGCTCGGCCTCTCCACTGTCGCTGTCGATACGCCACAGGCGACGCTGGTCCTCCACCGCCAGCAGCCAGCGGCCCTGGCTCGACAGGGCGGTGACCGATTGCCGGGTGGCGAAAAGCCGGTTCCAGCTGCGCCCGCCGTCCCGGCTGTGCCAGACACCCTGCGGGGTGGCGGCGTAAAGAATCCGGTAATCCTCGATGGCACCCTCGCGTCGTGGCTCCAGACGGGTGACCGGCCGGTCCAGCACCTTGCGGTAGGTCGCCCCGCCATCCAGGCTCAGCCACAAGCCCTGCCAGGAAGCAGCCAGGCGATGGTCGGGGTTCGCCGGATCGATGCGGTAGGCCTCGAAGCCTTGCCGGGCCTTGCGCATTACGGCCGAGGGCAACCATTTCTGGTCGATGCGCAAGCTCGACAGGAAGCCGAAACGCTCGTGGTCGAGCAGAAAACCGGTTACCGACAGCAGCAACAGAATGGCGCCCAGACCCAGCCCCGCATAACGGTGGATCCGGGCGACCGTGTACAACCTCACAGCCGGTACTCGAGCCCGACGAAGATCTGCCGCGGTGCGGCCGGCGTGTATTTTTCCTTGCCGTAGCTGTAGCTGGCCCGTTCGGCGTAAATCTCGTCCTCGAGATTGTTGATCTTCAGGTTCAGTTGCAGATGCTCATCGACCCGGTACAGCGCCTTCAGGTTGGCCACCGTGTAGCCGTCGTAGCTGCGGCTGTTGGCATCGTCCAGCCAGTATTCGCCGACATGCTGGAATTCGAGCATGGCAAGCAGGCCCTGCAGGCTCCGGGGGCGGTAGAGGAGCCGCAGGTTGGCCAGGGTTTTCGGCGCCGAGGCCTGCTCGTTGTCGCCATACACCGGGTCATCGACATATTCGTGCTGCGATCGGCTGGCTGCAAGGCGCAGGGCCAGATCCCGGGTCAGCTGGCTGCCCAGGGTCAGCTCCAGTCCGCGGTGCCGGGTCTCGCCGCCGTTGACATAGTAGCGGTCGCCGTCGGCATTCTCGCGCCGCACGATGCTGTCGTCGATGCGCATCGCGTACAGGGCCGCCTCGAGATAGAAGCCGTCGTTACCCCGTTTGTAGCCGATTTCCAGGGTATCGGTGACTTCGGGATCGAGGTCCGATTCGATATTGTCGGTCTTCAGCGAATACAGGCGGCTGGCCTGGGGAATGCGGAAACCGTTGGCATAGCGGAAGTACATGCGCTGGCGCTCGTCGATCTGCCAGCCGAGGCTGAGCTTGGGACTCCAGTGATCGAAATCCGGGTCCAGGTCGTCGCCGGGCCGAGAATAGCTGGAGCCATCGTACTGGCCATCGGAGAGATTGTTGGTGTAGTCGAAGCGGTTGCTGTCGTAGCGCAGCCCGGCTGTCAGCAGCAGGTCGTCGCCAAGGGACTGTTCCAGGCGCAGGTAGGGCGCCAGCGCCAGGTAGTCCACATCGTAGTTGTAGATCTCGCCCGCAGGCACCGGCGATCCCCAACCCGAAGGCGTGTAATCGAA
>WGBK01000128.1 GCA_015494335.1 Gammaproteobacteria bacterium
CCCCCATTCCCTCCCATGCGGTTTTTCACGAAAAACCACATGGGTGTGAATAAAGGCGGCCATTCGGTCGCCGAATAACAATCCACAACCATTCCGTCAATGGAGGAAACAACATGAAGTTACACACACTGCTGACTGCCGGTGCCCTGGCCCTGGGCCTTGCCTTTTCCGGTTTCGCCTCGGCTGCCGAAGTCAATATTACGAGATCCCTAGAAAGCATCACCGTCAAGCATGGCGGAAAGATGGTCAAGATCATGCGCAACCAGGATCAGAAAAATACGGTCAACCCGGCCTTCGCCAAGACCTCGCGCAAGTGCCCGCCCTTCTGCATCCAGCCGGCCAAGCTGGCACCCGGCGTCGAGACCATCGGTGAACTCGAGGTCCTCGACTACCTCAAGCGCATGCAGACCGACGACAGCATCATGGTTGTCGACTCACGCACCCCGGACTGGGCGGCCAAGGGCACCATCCCCGGTTCCGTCAACATCCCCTGGACCAAGCTGAACCCGGCCAAGGGCGCCGATCCCATCTCCATCGGCGAAATCCTCGAGGACCAGTTCAATGCGGTCAATCTGGAAGGCCTGTGGGATTTCACCAATGCCAAGACCCTGGTCATGTTCTGCAACGGCATGTGGTGTGGTCAGTCACCCAACAACATCAAGAACCTGCTGAAGTTCGGCTACCCGGCCCACAAGATCAAGTGGTACCGCGGCGGCATGCAGGATTGGGAAATCCTCGGTCTGACCACCGTCAAGGCGGCCAACTGAACCCTTCGGTTCGGAAAGACGCCTGAAGAGGCGGCCTGCGGGCCGCCTTTTCTTTGTCTGCGTGTTCGAGCCAAGACAACCCCCCCCCGGGACCAGCCCGGGGTCTTTCGTTGTCCTCCGACAGGGAAGATCAGTAACGCAGCAGTCCGCCGACCTGTCCCTGTCCGCTGATCACCTTGCGGTTTTCCTCGCCACGCACGATCTCCGCGTGACCACCGCTGTTGATGACCTGCAGGGCCAGGTCACCGACGATATCGGCCCTCTGGGCCAGCGAGGCGGATTCGCAGTAGGGGCAGGCCTGCGGTGCCTGTTCCTGCAGATCGGCAATCAGGCTGCCGCAATCACCGCACTGCCAGCCGGCATGGGAGAAGTCGCTGTCGGCAATGAAATGCAGCACGCGGTATTCCTGCACGGCTTCCACCGTATCGGCCAGACCGGCCACGGCACGGCCGTCGGGACGCTCCAGTTCGTTGACCCACTGTTCGAGGGTTTCCTTTTCTTCCTTTCTCTCGGCCTCGGCCACGACCGGGGCAACGGCATCGCGCACATCGTTGAGGCTGGCCGTCAGCGGCAGGGCACGGGTGCCGATCAGACGGCTCGACCACTGTGCGGGCAGCAGTTCGGCCAGGTGCTTTGCTTCCTGCTCGTCGGGGCTGGCCAGCACCAGCCATTTCCAGCCGGCCCGATCGGCCAGCTTGGCTACCGCGATGGCCGCCTGACGCAGGTAGCGGTTGTAATGCTCCTGCTGCCATTGCTGGTGGTTGTGAGTACCGTAGCCATGCCAGTTGTGGGACTTGGTCAGCGGCACCACCTCGGGATTGTCCAGCTTGACCGAATACTCGGCGGCCTCGCCCATGTAATAGAGGAAGAAGCGCAGCTCTTCGCGGTTGAACAGCACCACGCCGGTCTGCGGGTGCTCGTCCTGTTGCAGCAGCAGTTGCGTCAATGCGGGGGTATTGCCCCAGCTGACCTCGTCACGCGGTGCATCGGGCAGGTGGAACACGCGCAGCAACTCGTGGTCCAGCTTGCCCTTCTTGACCAGCAGGCGTCCCGGCGCGATGAACAGCGCCAGCCCCTTGCCGCGCGGCCGCGCGAAGAGCTTCTCCAGCCGCTCGCCCACTTCCTCGGCAAGGGCATCGAATTGCTGCTTTTGCTCGTGATCCCACTCGCTTTCATGGGCTTCGCGCAGGGCCTTGATCTCGTTGCGGTAGCGGGTCAGTGCCGTGGCTGCACCCTCGCCGAGATCGGCGTAGACGCTGAGCACACCGTGATCGCTGGCAAAGCGCTTGAGCTCCAGCAGCCTGTTTTCATCGAGAAAATCGTAACCGCGCTCGTCGTCGCCCAGCAGCTCCAGATGAATCAGGTCGGGATCGAATCTTGTTATGTTCATGGTTTCTCCATTCGAGTTTGTCTTGTATTGGGGAACGGCCTGCCAGGGCAGGCCGACCGGGTACCTGTAACCGCATATGGCGATGATGCGCGGAAAAGCAAGAGACCCGGGGCAATCCTCTGCCAATCCGGGTGAGAATCTCGCCTGTTCGGTGTAGAATCGCCGCCTTTTCCCGCGCGACTTACCACTCGATTCGGCCATGCTCGACCTGCCCCTCCCCAAACCCGGCGAAACCCTGCGTCTCGGCCAGCTCAACGGCTGCAGCCGTGGCCTGTTCATCGCGCGGCAGATTCGCCAGTTCAAGGGGCTCACCGTGGTGGTCACGGCCGACATGGCGGAGGCCGAACAGCTGGAGAAGGAGATTCGCTTCTTTCGCGACGACGATATCCGCATCCTGCAGTTCCCGGATCTGGAAACACTGCCCTACGACCAGTTCTCACCGCACCAGGATATCCTTTCCGAACGACTGCGCTGCCTCGCCAGCCTGCCACGGGTGGAGAAGCGCAGCCTGTTGCTGCTGCCGATCGGCACGCTACTGCAGCGACTGCCGCCACGCGAGTACATCGAAAGCCGCTCGCTGTCCTTCCACAGTGGTCAGTCGCTGGATTTCGAGGCCTTCAAGCGTCAACTGGTCGAACAGGGCTACCGGTCCGTATCCCAGGTCGAGCAGCATGGCGAGTTTGCCGTGCGCGGCTCGATCATCGATCTCTACCCGATGGGCAGTCGCCTGCCCTATCGCATCGAGTTCTTCGACGACGAGGTGGATTCGATCCGCAGCTTCGACCCGGAAACCCAGCGCTCGATCGAGAAACTGGAGCACATCGAAATGCTGCCGGCGCGCGAGTTTCCACTCGACGAGGCTGGCATCACCGGTTTCCGTCGCCGCTTTCGCCAGCGCTTCGAGGTGGACCCCACCGCCTGCCCGCTGTACCAGGATGTCAGCGAAGGCATCGCCTCACCGGGCATCGAATACTACCTGCCGCTGTTCTTCGACCATCTCGACAGCCTGTTCGACTACCTGCCGCAAAAAACCCAGTGGCTGCTCGAACAATCCGCCGTGGAGGCCGTGGACGACTTTCTCGAACAGGTCGAACAGCGCTATGAATCGCGCCGCCACAACATCGAGCAACCCCTGTTGCCGCCCGCCGAGATCTTCCTCGAGCAGGCCGAATTCGCCGAACGCATCGGCCGCCAGGCGGTCACGCGTTTCAACCGGCACAAGTACGAAACCACCGACGCACAAACCATCAATGCCGGCATCTCCCTGGCTCCGCCCCTGCCGATAAGGCCCCATGCCGAGGAACCGCTGCAGGCGCTGAAGGGCTACCTGCAGGCACGGGTGCGCCAGCGCATCCTGTTCTGCGCAGAATCCAGCGGTCGCCGCGAATTCCTGCTCGAGCTGCTGCAGCATCACGGCCTGCGCCCGCGCGTGGTCGAGAGCTTCGGCGATTTCCATTCGCAGCAGCAGGCGGGACTCTACCTGACCGTTGCGCCGATCGAATCCGGACTCGAACTCGACGACGAAGGCATCACGCTGATCGTCGAGTCGCAGCTGTTCGGCGAGCGGGCGCGCCAGACCCGGCGCCGCAAGTACCGCAAGACCCGCGACGCCGAAGCCATCGTCAACAGCCTCGCCGACCTGCACGAGGGCGCGCCGGTGGTGCATGAGGATCACGGCATCGGCCGCTATCTCGGTCTCAAGACCCTGACCGTCGGCGGCGTGGAAACCGAATTCCTGACCATCCAGTACGCCAACGACGACAAGCTC
>WGBK01000129.1 GCA_015494335.1 Gammaproteobacteria bacterium
GACCTTGAAACCGAGGCGGCGGAAACCGCTCTTGGCAGTCAGCGCCAGGGGCAGGGGAACCAGACGCACCAGCGAAAGAATCTGCGGCTGCCAGGTGGCATCGGCCCAGGCATGCAGCCCCTGACCGCCGATCTGGATCAGCAGTACCAGCAGAAAAACCTTCCAGCCGCGGATCCGGGCCGGGCCACCACGGGACAGCCAGAACATCAGTCCGGATTCGACCAGCAGGATACCCAGCAGCAAGGCGGCGGCCGACAACAGGTTGGCCCGGTCGAAGGCGAAGATCTCCTCCGCCGCACCGCCGGTGAGCAGGTTCCAGACCATGCCGTTGAGGTGGAAACGGTAGAGGCGGAATACCGCATAATCGGTGATTTCCAGCACCAGCAGGGCGCTGAACAGCACCACCGCCAGCGGCAGAATCAGGCGACGGAAGGGCAGTAATGCGGCCAGCAGCAACAGACCCAGCACCGGGATCAGGGCCAGGAACTGGAAATGGCCGAGCTGTTGCAACAGCAGGTAGAACCGGGCCAGGGATTGTTCGGGCAGACCCTGTTCGAGAATGACGGGCAGCGAAATCAGGCTCGCCAGCAGCCCGTTGAAGAAACCGAACCACAGCAACAGGCGAAACAGCCGGCGCCGCGGGGCCGGTTTCTCGAACAGGTTGGTCATGGTTTCATCAGGCGTTCGCGAGTACATCCTTAAGGGCACCTCTTAAAATCGTCTTTTTCCGCGATTGCGGCGTCAGCTCCGTGCTCGAATCCTCATGTATTCCCTTATACACTGCGGTTCTGCGCGCGGTGCTTCCTTGCACTCACGAAAAAATCCGGATTTTCAGATGTGCCCTTTCAGCCCCGGCAGGGCCTTCATGCGCTCGATCACATCCTCCACCCCGATCATCTCCATCACTTGCGGGTCACGCACCCGCTCGCCCCAACGGGCCTGATCCACGGTCTTGCCCTTGTAGCGTTGCAAGGCTTCGGGATAGGCATTCACGCAATGCTGCAGGCTGTTGTACGGGCCGGTGCGCAGGGGATTGCTGCTGGCATAGAGGCCGATGACCGGGATGCCGGCCACCGTGCCCATGTGTGCCGGCCCGGTGTCGGGCGCAATCAGCGCGCGGGCCTGGCCCAGCAGGGCCAAGAGTTGCCCCAGTGAGGTCTGGCCAACGAGATCCAGAGGCAGCTGATTGCAGTATTGGCGGATCTCGGCGGCAAAGGAGCGCTCGGCCGGGTCCGGTCCGCCGGTGAGCATGACCTGGAGGCCGTGTTGATGAAGCCAGTCAATGACCCGCGCCTGACGCTCGGCCGGCCAGTTGCGGAAGTTGTTGCGTCTAGCGCTGCTGCTCGGGTTGATTATTACCGTGGGTCGGCCGCCGACCCGGTCTTTCGCCCAGGCCTGGTCCTCCTCGGAGGGTTCGAGCAGCCAGTCCATGCGGCGCTGATCGATGCCCAGGGCTTCGAGAAACTGGAAGAAGCCATCCAGCACATGCACGCGGGAGGGACCGCGAAGGGTTTCGTTGACGAATAGCGAATGGAAGTCCCGTGAGCGTTCCTTGTCGAAGCCCAGGCGGATATCGGCCGGAATCAGGCGTCCCAGCAGATTGGCGCGCAGGGCCACCTGCATCGCCAGCAGCACATCGAAACGCCGGCCTTTCATTTTACGGCGCAGATCCCGATAGGCCGCTAGACCTTGCGGCTTGTCGAAGACGATGAACTCGATGCCGGTCAGATCCTTGACCAGCTGGTACTCGAGCCTGCCGATGACCCAGGTGATGCGGGTGTCGGGCCAGACCTGTTGCAATGTTGCGATGACCGGCAGCACATGGGTGACATCCCCGATCGCCGACAGGCGCAGCAGGCACAGGGATGCGGGAGGCGAGGTCAGCGGCAGGCGGGACATGAATCAGAGGCGGGGGAACAGCCGGTTCTCGACGATCTCGCAGAGAATGTGACCGATCAGGATATGGCATTCCTGGATCCGGGGCGTGCAGTCCGAGGGCACCGACAGGCAGAGATCGGCGGCTTCCCGGATGCGGCCGCCTTCGCCGGCCAGGCCGATGCTGCGGATGCCCAGTCGCTCACAGCTTTCCAGCGCGTTTAGGATGTTTTGCGAATTGCCCGAGGTGGAGATGCCGATGAACAGGTCGCCGGCGCGGCCGTTGGCTTCCAGTTCGCGCTGGAACACCTGCTCGAAGCAGTAGTCGTTGCCGGCCGCGGTCATCACCGAGTAGTTGGTGGCCAGCGCCATCGCCGGCAGGCCTGGGCGCTCGTAATTGAAACGGCAGACGAACTCGGCGGCAATGTGCTGGGCGTCGGCGGCGCTGCCACCGTTGCCGGCGATGAGCAGGCGGTTGCCCTCGCGGAAGCAATCGAGGCACAACTCGGCCGCCTCGCCAATGCCCTGCAGCAGGCTTTGGTCCTGCAACAGTCGTTGTTTCAGATCCATCGACTGGCGAATGGTCTGTTCGATGAAGCTGCGGTGTGGGCTGGAACTCATGGCAAGCAGGGTCTGTGCAAAGGCTAACTGTACCGGAGTGGATGAATGAAGGGAATGGAACAATTTATGTACGCGGCTTGCAGTCGGTTACAATGGACGGGTCGCAGTTACGGTAGTTCCCAGTGTCACAGATCATCAAGCAGGCGGAAGACCTGCCACGACCCCTCCGGGAAACGGATTTCGATATCGATTACTGGCAACAGCGAAATTCAGCACAAGCTCTGGACGGCGGCCGCGGCGGCAGCTGGCGCATCGATCTCGATGGCCAGGCGGCGGTGTTGCGCCGTTACCTTCGGGGCGGAGCCATGGCGGGCCTGCTGGGAGATCGTTATCTGTGGCTGGGACTGACCCAGAGCCGGCCGTGGAAGGAATGGCATGTGGTGCGCCATGTGGTCGGACGCGGTTTGCCGACGCCGCCGCTGATCGGCTATAGCATCGAGCGCAGCGGGATGTATTACCGTGCGGTCCTGCTCAGCCGCTTCCAGCCCAATCTGGGTACCCTGGCCGGCGTCATTGAGCAGGGCGAGCTGGATGCCAGCGACTGGCGGGAGCTCGGGGGTTTGATCCGTCGCTACCACCAGGCCGGGGTCTGTCACGCCGATCTCAACGCCAACAACATCCTGCTTGGCGAGGATGGCGATTTTCATCTCATCGATTTCGACAAGGCCGAGCTTTCGCCGTCACGCAAGCACTGGCGCGAGGCCAATCTGAAGCGCTTGAGGCGATCCCTGTGCAAGATCAGCCTGCAGTGCCAGCAGGAAGGGCAAACCTTCCATTTCAACGAGGCGGACTGGCAGGAGTTGCTGGCGGGGTATCGCTGAGCGAGTTCTCAATGATCTCGACATACTCGTTGAGAATGGCTTCGCCCCCGGCGAGGGCCTTGCGGGCCTGCTCGCCGGCTGCCCGGGCCTGCTCCGGCTGCTGCAGCCACAGCTTCAACCGGTTCGCCAGCTCATCGATATCCTTCACCTGTTCCAGTCCCCCCGCCGATTCCAGCCGCTGGATCTCCTCGCGGATGTTGTGATCGCTGGGGCCGGTGATCAGCGGGCGGGCGAAGCGGGCCGGTTCCAGCAGGTTGTGGCCGCCAATGTCGGCGAAGGAGCCGCCCATCACCACGATCTCTGCATGAGCCATCCACATTGGCATCTCGCCCAGGGTATCGGCCAGGTAGATCTGCGTATCGGCTGTCACCGACTCATTGCGACTGCGCTGGGCCACGGACCAGCCTTCGGCCTCCAGCCGGCGCCGGATGTCCCGGCCGCGTTCGGGGTGGCGTGGCGCGATGACCGACAGCCGGGGCCAGTCGAGTCCCGCCATGACCCGGGCGAAGTCGATCTCTTCCGGGTCGTGGGTGGATGCGAACAGCAGGTAGGGGCGATCGAAGGGCGGTTTTTGCGGGGCCTCCTGCGCTTGCCCGGCGTACTTCAGGTTGCCGCTGTGGTCGATGCGCTCCGCTACCGCGCCCAGGGCCAGAAGACGCAGGCGATCGTCTTCGCTGCGCGCGAGGTGACGGTCGAAGTAGCCTAGGCTGCGGCTAAGCACGGGTTTCCAGAGCGGCGAGATGCGCAGGCTCTTGTCGGAGAGACGGGCGTTGATCTGCAGCAGTCGGGTGCCGGCCTGCCGTGCCTGGTAGAGGGTTTCCGGCCACAGCTCGGTTTCGGCGATCAGACCCAGGCGGCAGCGGTGACGGCGGAAGAACAGACGCGACAGGGGCAGAAAATCGATCGGCAACACCCGCACCAGCACGCTCTGCGGCAGGCTTTGCAGGGCCTGGCGATAACCGGTAGCGGTGAAGGTGGTGACCAGTATCGGGTGATCCCTGCGCAGGCGTTCGACCAGGGGCAGGATCAGCTTGACCTCGCCCACCGAGGCGGCATGAACCC
>WGBK01000130.1 GCA_015494335.1 Gammaproteobacteria bacterium
CCACCCGGCCGACAAGAGTCTGAAAAAGGGTATGCTGGGTCTGAAGTAGCGACCCGAAACAGGCAATCCACGAAAAAGCCCCGGCGAGAACTCGCCGGGGCTTTTTCGTGGATCGGATGATGAGTTGTCGTCGCAGGCGGTCAGAACATCGTCTGAAGCACTTCGGCGGCAATATCGACGGTCTTTTGCAGCAGTTCGTCGCTGTGCGCCGAGCTGACGAAGCCCGCCTCATAGGCCGAAGGCGCAAGGTTGACGCCGCGGTCGAGCATACCGTGGAAGAAGACCTTGAAGGCGTCGATATCGCAGCGGCCGACATCGGCGAAGCTGCGGACCTCCGGTTGGTCGGTGAAGAACAGGCCGAACATTGCGCCGACCCGGTTGGACGTCATGGCAACGCCCGCGTTTCGGGCGGCCGCAACGATGCCGTCGACCAGCAGGCCGGTCTTGCGCTCAAGATCCTCGTAGAAACCCGGCCGCAATACGATTTCCAGGTTTTTCAGCCCGGCGGCCATCGCAATCGGGTTGCCGGACAGGGTGCCGGCCTGGTACACCGGTCCTGCCGGCGCCAGTTTCTGCATGATCTCCCGCTTGCCGCCGAAGGCGCCCACGGGCATGCCGCCGCCGATGACCTTGCCCAGCGTGGTCAGGTCGGGCTCGATGCCGTAGCGTCCCTGGGCGCCGGTGAGTCCGACGCGAAAACCGGTCATCACCTCGTCGAAGATCAGAACGCTGCCGCGATGGCTGCACTGCTCGCGCAGGGTTTCGAGGAAACCGGGAATGGGGGGGATGCAGTTCATGTTGCCGGCCACCGGCTCGACGATGATGCAGGCGATCTGGTCGCCCATCTCGTTGAACAGGTCTTCCACCTGCTGGGGATTGTTGTATTCCAGGGTCAGGGTGTGCTCGGCCAGGCTGGCGGGAATGCCGGGCGAACTGGGCACGCCGAGGGTCAGGGCGCCGGAGCCGGCCTTGACCAGCAGCGAATCGCCGTGACCGTGATAGCAACCCTCGAACTTGACGATCTTGTCGCGGCCGGTATGGCCGCGCGCGAGGCGGATCGCCGACATCGTTGCCTCGGTGCCGGAGTTGGTCATGCGAACCTGATCCATGGCGGGAAGGATGTCGCAGATGCGTTCCGCCATCTTGATTTCGGGTTCGGTCGGTGCACCGAAGCTCAGACCCTTGGTGGCCGCCTGCTGTACGGCCTCGATGATCTCGGGATTGGCGTGGCCGCAGATCATCGGCCCCCAGGAACCGACATAATCGATATAGGCCTTGCCGTCGATATCGTAGAGAAAAGCGCCCTCGGCGCGTTCGATGAACGGGGGCGTGCCGCCCACGCCATTGAAGGCACGCACCGGCGAGTTGACGCCGCCGGGAATGATGCGTCTAGCGCGCTCCATCAGTTGTTCGGAAAGGCTCATCTTCGTTCCTCGTCAGGCTCAGTCTGAATGGCGGCATTCTACGCAAAATCATCGCCCCGCGACAGCAGACGAACGAAGTGGAGTGAGTCTGGTCTACAAGCATAGTCATCGAAACCGGCCCAGGAGGCCAGTCATGAAATTCATTGTCGAAACGAACAAGAGCGTGGAACAGGCCGCCGAGGATCTGGAGGCCGCGGTCCGGAATCACAAGTTTGGGGTTCTGCATGTGCATGACCTGCAGGCCACCTTGAGGAACAAGGGGCTGGACCTGGAAAATGCCTGCAAGGTGTTCGAGGTCTGCAATCCGCACAAGGCTCAGGCCGTACTCAACGACGACATGAGTCTGAACATGGCATTGCCCTGTCGGATCTCGGTATGGAGCGAACAGGGCAAGACGCGAATCGGCATGATCCAGCCCCGCGAGATGCTCGCCCTGCTGTCGGATTCGGCGGCCCTGGCGGCCGTTGCCGACGAGGTGGAAACCACGACCCGCAGTATCATCGAAGAGGCTGCAAGAGACTGAATGAAACCGAACGGGAGTCGGCCGACAGAGCCGACCCCGGGATGCGAAGGCATCCAGGCCGTGCATGGAGAAAAATCTTGATCAAGAGGAAATCACCATGCAACAGAAAATATCGACCGCACGGAAGGATCCCGTCTGCGGAATGGACGTGGACGAGAACAGCGAGTGGAAGCTGGAGTTTCAGGGCGTAAGCTATCGTTTTTGCAGCGCGAGCTGCCGCGACAAGTTCAAACTGCACCCGCTGCAGTACACAGCGGATACAGCGGAAGAAACGGCCTTGCCCGAACAGCGGGAGGTAAAACAGGAAGTCGGCGGCAACGGCCAAGCCGGTGTCGAATATACCTGTCCGATGCATCCCGAGATCCTTCAGGGTCACCCCGGCAGTTGTCCGAAGTGTGGCATGGCGCTGGAGCCGAAGGCGCCCCCGGCAGCGGAAACCCGAATCGAGTACACCTGCCCGATGCATCCCGAAATCGTGCAGGACGAGCCCGGTAATTGCCCCAAGTGCGGCATGGCCCTGGAGCCGCGTAGCGTAACCCTGGAGACAGAAAACGCCGAGTTGACGGACATGACGCGGCGTTTCTGGATCAGCAGCTTGCTGGCGATCCCGGTGTTCCTGCTGGCCATGGTGGCGGATCTGGCGCCCGATTTGCTGCCTCGGGGGCTCGACATGAAGAGCATCCAGTGGATCGAGTTCCTGCTGGCTACGCCGGTCGTGTGGTGGGGCGGCTGGCCCTTCTTCGTGCGCGGCGTGCAATCCCTGCGCGGCTGGAACCTGAACATGTTCACGCTGATTGCTCTTGGTGTTTTCACGGCCTGGAGTTACAGCGTCGTGGCCTTGCTGTTCCCGGAAATCTTTCCGCCCGACATGCAGAAGGATGGGGGGACCGTGGCAGTGTATTTCGAGGCCGCAGCAGTCATTACCGCGCTGGTGCTGCTCGGTCAGGTGCTGGAATTGCGTGCCCGCTCGCGAACCAATGCCGCCATACAGATGCTGATGGGGTTGGCCCCCAACACGGCTCGAAAGGTGGATGATTCCGGCAACGAGGTCGATGTACCGCTGGAGCAGGTACAGGCCGGGGACATTCTGCGTGTACGGCCGGGCGAGAAGGTGCCGGTGGACGGGCAGGTGATCGAGGGCAGCGGTCTGGTCGACGAATCCATGGTGACCGGGGAGCCGCTGCCGGTGGAAAAGGGGCCCGGCGATCCGATGATCGGCGCAACCCTGAACATCAACGGCAGCCTGTTGATGCAAGCCGAACGGGTGGGATCGGAAACCCTGTTGTCCCGCATCGTCGACATGGTGGCGGAGGCCCAGCGCTCGCGCGCCCCGATTCAGGCCCTGGCCGACAAGGTATCGGGTTATTTCGTACCCGCCGTGGTTTTGATTGCGATAGCCTCTTTCGCACTCTGGTTTACCCTGGGGCCGGAGCCACGCCTGGCGTTTGCCGTGGTCAATGCCGTAGCGGTACTGATCATCGCCTGCCCCTGCGCACTGGGACTGGCGACGCCCATCTCGATCATGGTCGGCACAGGGCGTGGCGCCCTGGAAGGCGTGTTGATCAAGAACGCGGAAGCCCTCGAGATCCTGGAGAAGGTCAATACCCTGGTGGTGGACAAGACCGGCACCCTGACCGAGGGGCGGCCGCGACTGGTCATGGTGGAAGCGGAACCGGGCCTCGAGGAAACTCAGGTGTTGAAGGCCGCAGCCAGCCTGGAGCGGGCCAGCGAACACCCCCTGGCCGAGGCGATCGTGCGCGGCGCGGAGGAAAAGGGCATCGAACTGGAGCCCGTGCAGGATTTCCACTCGATCACCGGCAAGGGTGTGCGCGGACAAGTGGCGGGCCGGGAAGTGCTGCTTGGCAATCGCAGGCTGCTCGAGGGTGCCGGTATCGAAGTGCGTTCACTGGACGAGCGGGCCGATGTCCACCGCAACGAGGGGCAGACTGTCATGTTCGTGGCCATCGATGGTCAGCCGGCCGGTCTGATCGGGGTGGCCGACCCGATCAAGGAATCGACGGCGGAAGCCATCCAGCGCCTGCATGAGGAAGGGATCCGTGTGGTGATGCTGACCGGCGATAACCGAGCCACCGCTGAGGCGGTGGCGCGCAAGCTGGATATCGACCAGGTACAGGCCGAGGTGATGCCGGAACAGAAGGCGCAGGTGGTCAAGGCCCTGCAGGACAGGAATCATGTCGTGGCGATGGCTGGCGACGGCATCAACGATGCGCCGGCCCTGGCGCAGGCCGATGTCGGTATCGCCATGGGAACGGGCACCGATGTGGCCATCGAAAGCGCCGGTGTCACGCTGATCAAGGGCGACCTGAGAGGCATCGTAAAGGCGCGTCGTTTGAGCCGGTCGACGATGAAGAACATCCGCCAGAACCTGTTCTTCGCCTTCGTTTACAACTCCGCCGGCGTTCCGGTTGCGGCGGGTCTGCTCTATCCGTTCTTCGATCTGCTGCTGTCGCCGATCATCGCCGCCACCGCCATGAGCTTCAGTTCGGTATCGGTGATTGCCAATGCCCTGCGTCTGAAGCGGGCGCGGTTGTAGCTTGCGGTTGTCGTTATCCGCCGGGCTAATGCCCGAAAAGGGAGGAAAAGGCGTGGGCACGTTCGCGGATGTCGTCGGCCGAGAAGAGCCCGTCGACGACCGCGAGCAGGTCGGCGCCCTGATCCAGCAGCAAGCCGGCATTGTCGAGGGTAATGCCGCC